>NZ_JBEXGU010000175.1:0-19011 GCF_040607515.1 Streptosporangium sp. NPDC005286
GGGGCGCCCCCGCCGGGAGTGGGCTCAGTCCCCGTAAGAGACAGCAGATCAGCCGGGCCGTCCAGTACGTCGTACTGGCGGCCGTGGCCGTCTTCCTGGCCCTGACCATCGAGTGGGGCGAGCTCGGAAAGAACTTCGCCAGGCTCGACGTCGCGGAGAAGACGCTTCCAGAGCTGTTCACGATCGCGCTGAAGAACACCATCATCTACTCGGTCGGTGGGTTCGTCTTCGCCTTCCTGCTCGGTCTGCTGTTCGCGCTGATGCGGATGTCGTCGGTGCGGCCCTACCGGTGGATCGCGATCGCCTACATCGAGATCTTCCGCGGCCTGCCCGCGCTGCTGATCTTTCTGCTCATCCTGTTCCTGCCCCTGGCCCTGAGCGGCTTCCAGGTGCCGGGCGGCACCTACGGCGAGGGCATCCTGGGTCTGACGATCGTCGGTTCGGCCTACATGGCGGAGACGCTCAGGGCGGGCCTTCAGGCGGTGCCCAAGGGGCAGATGGAGGCGGCGCGCTCGCTGGGCATGTCGTACACCCGGGCCATGGTCTCCATCGTCATCCCGCAGGCCGTGCGCATCGTGATCCCGCCGACGACCAACCAGTTCGTCTCCCTGCTCAAGGACTCCTCGCTGGTGCTGTTCCTCGGTGTCTCCGGTGACTACGTCGAGCTCACGAAGTTCGGCAACGACATGGCCTCGACCCACGCCAACGCCACGCCCATCCTGGTCGTGGGCGTGACATACCTTCTGGTCACCATCCCGCTGGGCTATCTCGCCTCCCGGCTGGAGAAGCGCCAGGCGAAGGGACGGTGACTCCGGTGAACCACGCGGTTGAGATCCGTGACCTGCACAAGTGCTTCGGCAAGCTCGAGGTTCTCAAGGGCATCGACTTCGCCGTCGACCCCGGCCAGGTGGTCTGTGTCATCGGCCCCTCGGGGTCGGGCAAGTCCACCCTGCTGCGCTGCGTGAACCTGCTGGAGCAGCCGACGTCGGGCAGGGTGGTCGTCCACGGAGTGGAGCTGACCGACCGCGACGTCGACATCGACGCCGCCCGCCGCGGCATCGGGATGGTCTTCCAGCAGTTCAACCTCTTCCCGCACATGACGGTTCTGCAGAACGTGATGATCTCGCAGCGCCGGGTGCTGAAGCGGGGCAGGGCCGAGGCCGAGAAGATCGCCAGGGAGAACCTGGACAAGGTCGGCATCGGTGAGAAGTGCGACGCCTACCCCACCCAGCTCTCCGGTGGCCAGCAGCAGCGGGTGGCCATCGCCAGGGCGCTGGCCATGAGCCCGGCGCTGATGCTCTTCGACGAGCCCACCTCGGCGCTCGACCCCGAACTCGTCGGTGACGTGCTCACGGTCATGCGCAAGCTCGCCGAGGAGGGGATGACGATGCTCGTGGTCACCCACGAGATGGCGTTCGCCCGCGACGTGGCCGACCGGGTGGTCTTCATGGACGGCGGCGTGATCGTGGAGGACGGCCCGGCGGAGCAGGTGATCGGCGCTCCGCGGCACGAGCGCACGAAGACCTTCCTGCGCCGGGTGCTCGACCCGACGCACACGGACATCTGAGTTCCGTCTCTCAAGGGCCCGCACCCGCCCGGTGCGGGCCTTCGCGCGATGAGGGTCGAAGTCCAGGGAGCCCGGGGGAGGCCTTTGGCGCCGTACGGAGCTTCCCCGACCCCGTACGTTTTCTACTCGGCCTCCCCGCGGGCATCGCCATCACCCACCGTAGCGGAAGCGTCGCTCGATGACGGCAAAAAGGCGGTCCGGGTGTGTTCAGACGTCGCGCAGCATGCAGGTGAGGCGCGCGCTGCACACCCGGCGGTCCCGCTCGTCGACGATCTCGATGTCGTAGGTGGCGAGCGTCCGGCCGCCGTGCAGCCGGGTGGCCACGCCGGTGACCAGACCCGAGGTGGCCGAGCGGTGGTGGGTGGCGTTGATCTCGATGCCCATCGCGATCCGCCCGGAGCCCGCGTGCAGTGCCGCGCCGACCGAGCCCAGCGTCTCCGCCAGCACGCACGAGGCACCGCCGTGCAGCAGGCCGTACGGCTGGGTGTTGCCCTCGACGGGCATCGTGCCCGTCACCCGCTCGGGAGTGGCCTCGGTGATCAGGATGCCCATCCGCTCCACCAGCGTGTTCTGGTGTGAGGCGGCCAGCAGTTCCTCGATGCGAGCGGCCTCGTCGGGGTCTGTCATGGTCAAGGGGACGTCTCCTGTCAGGTGAGTCAGGCGTTCTGTCGTACCAGGAGACTAGGCTTTCGCTGTGCCGAAGAACGAAGCGACCCCCACTCGTCCGTGTCTCCTGCTGCTGGATGGGCATTCACTCGCCTATCGGGCCTTCTACGCCCTGCCGGAGGAGAACTTCTCCACCACCACGGGCCAGACGACCAACGCGGTCTACGGGTTCACCTCGATGCTGGTCAACGTGCTCCGCGACGAGCGGCCGACCCACGTGGCGGTCTGCTTCGACCGTTCCGAGCCGACGTTCCGCCACGAGGAGTACGCCGACTACAAGGCGAACCGGAGTGCGAGTCCGGACAGCTTCCGCAGCCAGATGAGCCTGATCCACGAGGTGCTCGACGCGGTGCGCGTGCCGCACCTGTCGCTGGCCGGATACGAGGCCGACGACCTGATCGCCACCCTCGCCACCCGCGCCGCCGAGCAGGGCATGAACGTGCTGATCGTCACCGGCGACCGCGACGCGCTGCAGCTCGTCGACGAGCGGGTCACCGTGCTGATGACCCGTGTCGGCATCAGCAACATGACCCGCTTCACCCCCGAGGCCGTCCTGGAGAAGTACGAGCTCACCCCGGCGCAGTATCCCGACTTCGCGGCCATCCGCGGCGACTCCAGCGACAACCTGAAGAACATCCCCGGCGTGGGGGAGAAGACCGCGGCCAAGTGGATCCGCGAGTTCGGCTCGCTGGAGGAGCTGGTCAACCGGGTGGACGAGGTCAAGGGCAAGGTCGGTGACAAGCTCCGCGACCACCTCGACCAGGTGCTGATGAACCGGCGCCTGACCCAGCTGATCCGCGACGTCCCGCTGGAGCAGGAGATCTCCCGGCTGACGGTCGGCGCGGCCGACCGCGACGAGATCAACAAGATCCTCGACACGCTGGAGTTCCGCGGCGAGATCCGTGACCGGCTGTTCAAGACGATCGGCTCGCCCGAGGCGGAGACCGAGGAGGGCTTCGAGGTCGAGGTCGTCACCCTCGGCCCCGACGAGGTGGACCCGTGGCTGCGCGCGCTGCCCGAGGGCCGCGCCGGCCTGGCCTTCAAGGGCGCGTACGGCAGCGGCACCGGCCGCGTCGACAGCATCGCCGTCGCGGCGGCCGGAGCCGGGGCCGCGTTCATCGACCCGACCACGCTGACCGAGGCCGACGAGGCGGCCCTGCGCGCGTGGCTGGCCGACGCCTCGAAGCCCAAGGCGGTGCACGACGCCAAGGGCCCGATGCTCGCGCTGTGGGCGCAGGGCATGGAGCTGCGCGGCCTCACCTGCGACACCGCGCTCGCCGCCTACCTGGCGACGCCCGGGCAGCGCTCGTTCCCGCTGGAGGACCTCGTGCGGGTCTATCTGCGGCGCGAGCTGCGCAGCGAGGCCGACAACGGCGGCCAGACCAGCCTCTTCGACGACCAGGACGACGACGGCGCCCGCGACCTGGCCCTGCGGGCACTGGCGGTCGGCGAGCTCGCCGACGCGCTGGAGGCGTTCCTGGAGCCGCTGGGCGGCATCCGCCTGATGCGCGACGTGGAGCTGCCGCTCGTCACCGTGCTGGCCGAGCTGGAGCGGGCCGGCATCGCCGCCGACCGGGAGTATCTCAGCGGCCTGGAGGCCGAGTTCGGCGCCGCGGTCAAGCAGGCGGTCGAGGCGGCGCACGCCTCCGTGGGCGGTGAGCAGTTCAACCTGGGCTCGCCCAAGCAGCTTCAGGAGATCCTGTTCGTCAAGCTCAACCTGCCCAAGACCAAGAAGACCAAGACGGGCTACACCACCGACGCCCCCGCGCTGGCCTGGCTGGCCGCCCAAACCGAGCACGAGCTGCCGACGATCATGCTGCGCCACCGCGACCAGGCCAAGCTGAAGGTCACGGTCGAGGGCCTGATCAAGGAGATCGCCGACGACGGCCGCATCCACACCACGTTCAACCAGATCGTGGCGGCCACCGGGCGGCTCAGCTCGGAGAAGCCCAACCTGCAGAACATCCCGATCCGCACCGCCGAGGGCCGCCGCATCCGGCAGGGCTTCGTGGTCGGCAAGGGCTTCGAGACCCTGCTGACCGCCGACTACAGCCAGATCGAGCTGCGCATCATGGCCCACCTGTCCGGCGACGAGGCGCTGATCGCGTCCTTCGAGTCCGGGCACGACTTCCACCAGGCCACCGCGGCCCGGGTCTTCGACATCGAGCCCGAGCAGGTCACCGGGGAGATGCGGGCCAAGATCAAGGCGATGAACTACGGCCTGGCCTACGGGCTGTCCGACTTCGGGTTGTCGGAGCAGCTCAACATCCCCGTCTCCGAGGCCAGAGCGCTCAAGGAGGGGTATTTCGAGGAGTTCGGCGGCGTCCGCGACTTCCTCAACGCGATCGTCGCGCAGGCCAGGAACGACGGCTACACCGAGACGATCATGGGGCGGCGCCGCTACCTGCCCGACCTCAACAGCGACAACCGCCAGCGCCGTGAGATGGCCGAGCGGATGGCGCTCAACGCGCCCATCCAGGGTTCGGCGGCCGACATCATCAAGGTCGCCATGCTCAACGTGCAGGGCGCGCTCAAGGAGGCGGCGCTCGGCTCCCGGATGCTGCTGCAGGTCCACGACGAGCTCGTCTTCGAGGTGGCCCCCGGTGAGCTGGAGACGTTGCGCGAGCTGGTCACGGACCGGATGAACGCCGCCTACGCCCTGCGTGTCCCGCTGGCCGTCTCGGTGGGTGTCGGCCGCACCTGGGAGGACGCCGGACACTGACGGCCGCCCCCAGGGGGCCGGGGACCTCGCGCGAGCCGGTCGCCGACCGGATGAACGCCGCCTGCTCCCCGCGGGTCCCGCCGGGTGCCGGGCACTGACGACCACCTCCGAGCGGGCGGGTGACCGCCCCTCATGGAGGGCTGAACTCCGCCGATTGGTCGGGCCTGTCCGAGTCTGTTCTAGGCTGGTGATCCAGTCCGAATAAGCTCGATGGGCCTGGGAGTGTTGTGCGGAGTTCAATCCCCCTGACGCAGATCATCATGCTCACCAATGTGGTGATCGTCGCGGTGGCGGTGGTGGTGCTCCTCGTGCTTCCCGCCCCACCTGCCCCATCCGGCGCCCCGGGCGCCTCCGGGGCGGGAAAGGCGGCGCCCGGTCCGTCCCAGCCGCCCGTGACGCCCTCGCCGACGCCTGACCTTCCCTCGGCCGAGCTGCCGCCGCCGGTCACCGCCACGGCGGAGTTCGCGCGGCAGGTGAAGGCCAACGAGGCCGGCATGGTCCCGATCCTGATGTACCACCGGATCATCGGCAAGCGGCTGGCGTCGATCGACCGCACGCCCGCCCAGCTGCGCAAGGAGCTGGAGATGCTCGCCAGGGACGGTTACGTGCCGGTCACCGCGCGGGAGTTCGCCGCCGGGAGGATGGACATCCCCGCGGGCAAGTACCCGGTGGTGCTGACCTTCGACGACGGTCACCCCAGCCACTTCGCGCTGGAGGCGGACGGCACCCCGGCCAGGAACACCGCGGTCGGAATCATCTATCAGGTGGCAAAGAAACACCCAGATTTCCGGCCCGTCGCCACTTTCTGGGTCAACCAGCAGCCCTTCGGCCTGCAGAACGCCAAGGATCAGGCGCGGGCCGTGCAGTGGCTGACCTCGCGGGGTTTCGAGGTGGCCAACCACACCTGGGGCCACCCCTACCTGCCGGGCCTGCCCAAGAAGAAGATCGCCGAGCAGCTCGCCAGGGTCGAGCGGCTGCTGAAGCAGCTCGGCGTTCCCCCCTCCGAGACGATGGCGCTGCCGTTCGGCGCGATGCCCCGTAAGAGGTCCACGGTGCAGTCGGGAAGGTGGCAGGGAGTCTCCTACCGGTTCAAGGCCGTCTTCCTGGCCGGTGCCGAGCCGTCGGTCTCGCCGTTCACCAAGAACTACGACCGGCGATCGGTCCAGCGGATCCAGAGCAATGGTAAAAAAGGCGAGTGCCGGAAATGGTGTTCCCAATACTGGCTGGAGTGGCTGGACAAGCACCCTCGCCAGCGCTACACGGCGGACGGCGACCCCGAGCGCATCTCCATCCCACGGGGGCTTCGGGGTAGTATCAGGGCTGACCGGAGACAGATGATCAACGCCTATTAGGCGAGATCGTTATCCTTTCGGCACGGGGGAGCGTAGTGTCGTCGGATTGACCATACCCGTCTCGTCTCATATGCTGATCGCTGCGTTGTGGGCTCGCGCGTGTCTCGGACGGAGTGGGCTCGCGCTCGATCACGCCGATGTGAATTCTTCGGCTGACGGTAAGAAGCCTGCCGCGCGTTCGCCACATCGACATCTGTCCGCGTTCGGAGCAACTCCACACATGACGAGCAGCACTGAGGCCACCTCGAGCACCCCGCAGGTAGCGGTCAACGACATCGGCTCCGAGGAAGAGTTCCTCGCAGCGATCGACCTGACCATCAAGTACTTCAACGACGGCGACATCGTCGAGGGCACCGTCGTCAAGGTCGACCGAGACGAAGTTTTGCTCGACATCGGCTACAAGACCGAGGGCGTCATCCCCTCGCGTGAGCTCTCGATCAAGCACGATGTCGATCCGGCGGATGTCGTCGAGGTTGGCGAGCACGTCGAGGCCCTTGTTCTCCAGAAGGAGGACAAGGAAGGCCGCCTGATCCTGTCCAAGAAGCGCGCTCAGTACGAGCGGGCCTGGGGCACGATCGAGAAGATCAAGGACGAGGACGGCATCGTCACCGGCACCGTCATCGAGGTCGTCAAGGGTGGTCTCATCCTCGACATCGGCCTGCGTGGCTTCCTGCCGGCGTCCCTGGTCGAGATGCGGCGCGTCCGCGACCTCCAGCCCTACGTGGGCCGCGAGCTCGAAGCGAAGATCATCGAGCTCGACAAGAACCGCAACAACGTGGTTCTGTCCCGCCGTGCCTGGCTTGAGCAGACCCAGTCCGAGGTTCGCCAGACGTTCCTCAACACCCTGCAGAAGGGTCAGGTCCGCAAGGGCGTCGTCTCCTCGATCGTCAACTTCGGTGCGTTCGTCGACCTCGGCGGCGTCGACGGTCTGGTCCACGTCTCCGAGCTCTCCTGGAAGCACATCGACCACCCCTCCGAGGTCGTCGAGGTCGGCCAGGAGGTCACCGTCGAGGTGCTCGACGTCGACATGGAGCGCGAGCGCGTCTCCCTGTCGCTCAAGGCGACGCAGGAAGACCCCTGGCAGCAGTTCGCCCGTACCCACCAGATCGGTCAGGTCGTCCCGGGTCGCGTCACCAAGCTGGTGCCGTTCGGTGCGTTCGTCCGCGTCGAGGAGGGCATCGAGGGCCTGGTCCACATCTCCGAGCTGGCCGAGCGCCACGTCGAGATCCCCGAGCAGGTCGTCCAGGTCGGTGACGAGATCTTCGTGAAGATCATCGACATCGACTTGGAGCGCCGCCGGATCTCGCTCTCGCTCAAGCAGGCGAACGAGGGTGCGATCGGCGCCGACGTCGAGTTCGACCCCACGCTGTACGGCATGGCGGCGACCTACGACGACTCGGGCAACTACATCTACCCCGAGGGTTTCGACTCCGAGACCGGCGAGTGGCTCGAGGGCTTCGACAAGCAGCGCGAGGAGTGGGAGCGGCAGTACGCCGAGGCTCAGACCCGCTTCGAGGCTCACAAGAAGCAGGTCGAGGAGGCCCGCAAGGCCGAGGCCGAGGCGGGCGAGGCTGCCCCCACGTCCTACTCCGGTGAGACCCCGTCCACCGGTGCCAGCAGCTCCAGCAGCGGCTCCTCCGCCCCGGCGGCGGGTGCCCTCGCCTCCGACGAGGCTCTCGCGGCCCTGCGCGAGAAGCTCGCGGGCGGCCAGAGCTGACCTGTGCGGTAGAAGTTCCAACGGAAGGGCCCCGCTCCGGCGGGGCCCTTCCCGCGTTTCCTGCCCCCTGCCCGCCCGCTAGGGTGGCGCCGTGGCCGTGATCGAGTGGGCGGAGCCCGAGGACGCGGGCGAGATCCTGACCGTGCAGCGCGCCGCCTACGTGGGCGAGGCCCAGCTCTACGGCGACCCGTTCATCGCGCCGCTGGTGGAGTCGGCCGGTCAGGTCCGCAGGGCGGTCGAGACGGCCATCGTGCTCGTCGCCCGTGACCGGGCGCGGATCGTGGGCGCGGTCCGGGGCCGGATGTCCGGCACGACCTGCCTGGTCGGCCGCCTGGTGGTCGCCCCCGACAGGCAGGGCGCGGGCATCGGCGGCGCGCTGCTGGCGGCACTGCACGACGAGGCCGCCGCGGCGCTGGCCTTCGACCTGTTCACCGGGCACCTGTCGGAGGGCAACCTGCGGCTCTACCGCCGCCACGGCTACCGCGAGACCCGCAGGGAGCGGATGAGCGACCACCTGACGCTGGTGCACATGCGCAGGGAGCTGTAGGGGCGCTCAGACGCCCTCCGGTGTGGCAGACGACAATAGGGCCGTACCTGTACGAAAGGGGTGGCAGGCGCCATCTCCGGCGCCGCGAAGGGCGGCTCCGGTCCGTCTGCCGACGGGCTGGCAGGGGTGTGCGAGACGGGGGAGACGCCGACCGCCTTGTGCGGCGGCGGAGGGCAGAGGGAAGCGGCGAGGTGGCCTTCCGGGGCGGCCTCGGCCCGGCCCGCCGTGATGCGAGGACCGCGCTGCCGGCGGGCGGCCCGTACCGCGTATGCTGCGGATCATGTTGAAGGTGGGGCTTACCGGCGGTATCGGGTCGGGCAAGAGCGAGGTCTCCCGGCGGCTGGCCTGCCGAGGCGCCGTGGTCATCGATGCCGACAAGATCGCCCGCGAGGTGGTCGAGCCGGGAACCCCGGGCCTGGCCCGCGTGGTCGGGGTCTTCGGCACCGAGATCCTGCGCGAGGACGGCTCGCTGAACCGGGAGAAGCTCGGCTCGATCGTCTTCGCCGACTCCGAGAAGCTGGCCTCGCTCAACGCCATCGTGCACCCGCTGGTCGGCGCGAGGGTCGCCGAGCTGCAGGACCAGGCGGCCCCCGGCAGCATCGTGATCTACGACGTCCCGCTGCTGGCGGAGAACAGGCTCGCCCCCATGTACGAGGTGGTGATCGTCGTGGACGCCGCCGACGAGGTGCGCGTGGCCCGGCTGGTCGAGCTGCGCGGCATGAGCGAGCAGGACGCCAGGGCCAGGCTCGCCGCCCAGGCGACCCGCGAGGAGCGCCTGGAGATCGCCGACATCGTGGTGCCGAACGAGGGCACCCTGGAGGAACTGGAGGCCAGGATGGACGGCCTCTGGAAGGACCTCACCGCCCGCGCCGCGGCCTGAACGAGGTTCGGTCGGACAGCGCCCCCGTTGTCGCACGCTCGCCCCACGATGCCGGGTGGGCTTTTGTGAACCACTGGGAAGAAGACGGCTCGGGACGCGCGCTTCGGGGCACTCCAACGCCGTCCGAGACATGGGTTGTGATTTGACGGTCGTTTCGTGGGCGACGGCAGGAGCCGGGAAGCAGTCGGCGGGGCCGCCATTTGGGAGCGGGTCCTGCGCCCAGCGGGTTAGCACGGTAAGCCGACCGGTCCGGCATCCGAACTCGTCGTGGTGTGCTTGCCCGTCACCGTGGCGGCACTGCTGCTCACCCCCTGAGAGACGCCTTCGGGGCAGGCCCGCTGGCCCGCCCCGAAACCAGGGCATCGTCATGTGACACGGGTGCGGTCAGCTCAGACCGGCCTCAAGCATTCGCTTCTTGATCTCGTCGGCCTGGGGAACACCCATGGGGGCGAATATGCCGAACGCGGCCTCCCAGTGTTCCGCGGCCTCGGCTGTCCGCCCCAGGGCCCGCAACGTGTTGCCCAGTCCTTCGTGGGCGAACCCTTGCTGGTAGACGTCGTTCTCCTCGTCGGCGTAGCGGGCGGCGTCCCGGTAGTGCTCCAGGGCGGTCTGGGCGTCCCCGCCCGTGAGACAGGTTTCCGCGAGGCTACAGAGCATCTCGCCCTCCACCGGCCTGCTCCGCAGGCTCCTCGCGAGGTCGAGCGCCTGCTCATGATGGTCGAGGGCTTCGCGGTAACGTTCCTGCTGCCGCAGGACCGTGGCGATGCCGTTGAGCGCGTCGACTTCGATGCGCTGGTTGCCCTGGTCACGACCCAGGAGCAACGCCTGCTGCAGACAGTCCAGGGCGGGCGCCGGCTCCTTCAGTTTCGCGTGGACGAGGCCCAGTTGGATGAGGCAGTAGGCCTCGTCGTACTCCCTGCCGGTTTCCCGCCAGTGGCTCACGCACTCCGACAGGATCTTGAGCGCCTCACCGAACCGGCCCATCGTGAAGTAGCTGATCGCCAAGGTGTCCATGGTGGCGAACTCATCGATCCGATTCCCGAGGCTGCGGTTGAGGGTCAGGCCCTGCTCGCCGAGTTCTATGGCTCTGGCGGGGTGTCCGGCCAGGTACAGGGCGTAGCTCACGTGCCGGAGCGCCTTCGCCTCTCCCACCCGGTCGCCGGACGTACGCCGGATCTCCAAGGCCTCCTCCTGGTGGCTGAGGTTCTCGGCGTATCGCCCGGTGAACATCTTGGCGTAGCCAAGGTCGCTCAGGATCTCGGCCTCGCCGGAGCGGTCACCGATCAGGCGGGCGGAGGACAACGCGATCTCGCCCGTCATGAGCAGGTCGTCAAGATGGTTTCTCGCGTAGAAGAACCATGACAACCTGCTGAAGGTCTGCCAGGCGTGGATGTGTCGATCTCGCCGCGCCGCATGGACGATCACGGCCACGAGAGTGTGGTGCTCCCGTTCCAGCCAGGCCATCGCCTCGTCGAAACCCGGGAAGTCCGGCGTCCCGTCCACCGGAGCGATCGCCAGAGAGGTGGTGTCGACGGGCGACAGATGGTCCATGGCCTTCAGAACCGAGTGCCGGTACCAGTCGAGTGTTCTCGTCAGGGCGTCGTCACGGTCGTCCGCGGCCTCGTCGTCGGCGCACCGCTCCTCCGCGTAGACACGCACAAGATCGTGCATCGACAGCCTCCGCTCACTGTCCTCCTGCAGGAGATGCGTGGTGACCAGCGTCTCGACCGTCGCGGCGGCGTTCTCGGGGGGCAGGCCGCTGAGGGCGGCCACGGCGTCCAGCCCGATGGACGGTCCCGGATGCAGGCTGAGTATCCGGAACACTCGCCGAGCCTGCGCGGGGAGGCTCCGGTAGGACACTTCGAGTGCGGTGCGAACACCAATCCCTGGATCCTCGTCGAGATCCAGGACGGTCAGCCGGTTCTCCTGCCGGAGCTTGCCGACGAACTCCCTGATCCGGGCAGGTGACCCACCCGCGAGCTGTGCCGCCGCCAGTCGCAGGGCAAGCGGCAGATACCCGCAGAGCCGGGCCAGTTCGGCGATGACATCCGCCTCGCGAGCCGCCTCGCTTCCGCCCAGGAAGTTGTTGAGCAGCGCGATCGCCTCACCGGCCGGCAGCACATCGAGTGAGATGCCGTGCACGTCGTGGGTGACGGACAGGCCTCGCAGGGCGTCGCGACTGGTGATCACGACTCGGGAGGGCGAGGAGCCGGGCAGCAGGGGGCGAACCTGGTCCGGTGCGGCGGCGTTGTCCAGCACGATGAGCATCCGCCTGCCGGCCAGCAGTGACCTGTAGAGTGCCGCGCGTTCGTCGAGGTCGTGCGGGATCTTGTCCTCGACCACGCCGAGTCCACGGAGAAGCCGTCCCAGCGCCTGCCCTCCCGTGATGGCCCGCCCTCGTGAGTAGCCGTGCAGGTTGATGTAGAGCTGCCCGTCCGGAAACCGGGCGGAGACCCTGTGCCCCCAATGTGTCGCCAGGGCGGTCTTGCCGACTCCGGGGGTGCCCGCGATGGCGGAGATCACCACGGTTGTGCTGCCTTCCTCCCCGGACAGGAGCATGTCCAGCTGACGCAGCTTCTCCACCCGGCCGGTGAAGCGCGAGACGTCGGCGGGTAGCTGCCGGGGCACATGTGGTGCGGGAGGGGCCTGTCCCACCGTGGCGGTGCCGGAAGCGGAGTCTCCGGACAGGATCGTCTGGTGGATCCGGGCGACCTCCTCGCCGGGTTCCAGGCCGAGTTCGTCGCGGAAGTGCCTGCGGCAGATCCGGAACTCCTCAAGAGCCTCTGCCGTACGACCGGTGCGGTGGAGCGCGAGCATCAACTGGCCGCGCAGCTTCTCGTTCAGTGGATGCTCGGTTACCAGCAGACGCAGCTCACCGATCAACTCGGAGTGACGTCCCAGGCTGAGATCGGCTTCGACGCGACCGATGAGCGCGGCGAGGCGCTGCTCTTCCAGTGCCGCACCCTCCGTTGCCTGCAGTTCGGAGTGAGTACCGCCGAGGGCGGGGCCACGCCAGAGCGACAGCGCCCGGCGAAATCCCTCCGAGGCGCGGGTGGCATCACCCGTGGACAGCACGGAGCGGGCCAGCGCCGTCTCGGTGACGAAGACGTCGAGATCGGAGGCGCCCTGCCGCAGTCGCAGGGAGTAACCGGTGGGCGTGCTCATTATGGCGTTGCCGCCGGTGAGCAGGCGCCGCAGCGACCACAGATGATTGTGCAACAACCGTCGGCCGGAGGCCGGGACTTTCGTTCCCCACAGAGCCGTCAAAAGTCGATCGTGAGAGACCGTCCTGTTCGCCTGCAGGACCAGAACGGCCATCAAGGTCCGTTGCTTCGGCCCGACGATCGCGATCGAACGCCCGTCGCGCCAGACGTCGACCGGGCCGAGAACGCGAATTTCCATGCCAACCCCCGACTGATCACGGTCGCCGCAGGACGGTGTTCGCCGACCATTCCGCTGATGTTTACCGTCGTACCTCTGCTCAACTGCACATTCCCTGCGGGAAACAGGCAGTCGTGAATCGATTAGCAAGATCGCGACATCTTATATGACAAGATCAACAGCACCAACCGTGATGCTTGTGGCGATCATCACTGGTCAGGTTTTCCCGTTTCCGAACCCCTGGCCGGTCTCCCGCAATCATTGGAGGTAGTCGGTGGGGTTCCCCTTACCGAATCGCCCTTTCGCGCCGCCACGGCGTGAACCACCGAAGCGGACCGTATTTACGGTCGTAACCGTTTCGGCCCTGGCCGCATCACTTCTGGTGGCCGGTGGTTCCATCCCCGCACAGGCAGACCCCGGACCCGATAACCCGGCCGTTCCCGCCGTACCCAAGACGACGGAGTTCCCCCGCCCGGAGGATCCCGACGCGGTGCTGAGGGCCGCGCTTGAGGAGGCCAAAAAGCAGAACAAGCCGGTGGAGGTCCAAGCCGCCTACACCGAGGGGTCACGCACCTGGGCCTATCCCGACGGGCACCTGACGACACAGTCGTACGCCGGTCCGGCCCAGCTCAAGCAGGCCGACGGATCGTGGGCCTGGATCGACACCACCCTGGTGGAGCAGGACGGGGTCCTGAGACCCAGACTCGCCAAGGCCAAAGTCGAGTTCTCCGCGGGCGGCGCGGATCGTCCTTTCGCGTCCATGGAACGCGGTGACGGGCAGAAAGTCTCATTCAGCTGGCCGACCGAACTGCCCAAGCCGACCGTCGAGGGAAACGTCGCGGCCTTTGCCAACGCGGCAGGTCAGGGAGCCGATCTCGTCGTCACGGCCCTGCCCACAGGATTCCGGCATGACGTGGTGTTACGGGAGCCCCCCAAAGAGCCGGTGGAGTTCCGCATCCCGGTCGAGACAGACGGACTCGACTTCGCCGAAGGCAAGCGAGGCGGACTCGAACTCACCGATGCCAAGGGAAAACGAGTCGCGTCGGCAGCCGAGCCGGTGATAATTGATGCCGGTCCCAGTCCCGCCGAAACCAAAAACGCCGGTGTGGTTCCGCCGCGCACCGGAAAAATCGACACGCGGGTGGTGAAGGAGAAGGACGGCCAGGTATTGGTTCTCACTCCGGATCCGAAATTCCTCGCCGATCCGGCGACCAGGTATCCGGTCACGGTGGATCCCACCACCACGCTCACCCTGCAGAGCGACCTGGTGGTGAGCAACGCCGCCGGCGCCGACACCTCGCCCGCTTCGGAGAGGCTGGTGACGAGCATCGAACGCACCAACTCCGTAGGGACGCTCACCTACAGTCACTCGCTCCTCAAGTTCGACACCGGACCGCTGGTGGGCAGGTCCGTCGGCA
Organism: Streptosporangium sp. NPDC005286; assembly: GCF_040607515.1. Lineage (NCBI taxonomy): Bacteria > Bacillati > Actinomycetota > Actinomycetes > Streptosporangiales > Streptosporangiaceae > Streptosporangium > Streptosporangium sp. NPDC005286. The sequence goes on from NZ_JBEXGU010000175.1 coordinate 14,251, forward strand.
GCGCCAGGCTGGACATGTACGCGGACCAGCTCGTGGGCTGCCGCTGGTACGGGCCCGCGGGAATCGAGGCCAAGCGGGTGACCTCGGCCTGGCCGCCGTACGTGGGCTGGAGTAACCAGCCGTCCGTGACCAGCTTCGGTTCGTCCGTCCAGCTCTGCCCGGACACGGCGTCGGTCGACGACAACGGCAACTGGATCCCGAGGACCTTCACCTGGAGCGTCACCGCGATGGCCCAGGCGTGGGCCGCGGGCCAGCCCAACGAGGGCATCCGGCTGTCGGGCAAGGGCACGACGGACCCCGCCCTGTACTCGGGATGGTGGGTCTACTTCCACTCGTCGGAGAAGGTCGGAGGCACCCGGCCGAAGCTGACCGTGTCCTACTTCCTGCCGCCGGAGATCCCCACGGTCACCGCCGAGTCGATCGACTCCATGAACGGGAACGACGCGATCGCCCGCAGCACCAGCGTGAAGGTCGGCTTCAAGTCCAGCGTGCCCGAGGGCACCAACCTGGACTACACCGTCGCGGTCAACGACTCCACGATGCTGCCCCCGCCCGCCTTTCCCACCGGGCATGTGGCGCACTGGAAGTTCGACGAAGCCGCAGGGGCCACCGCCGCGGCCGATGCCAGCGGCAACAACCACACCGCCACCTACACCGGCAGCAGAAGAACGGCCACCACCGGCAAACTCGGCGGCGCGCTACAGCTGAACGACATGACCGGCAGCAACGGCTGCTGCATACCGGATTCCTACGCCGCCACCAGCAGGTCGGTGCTGAACCAGAACTCCAGCTTCAGCATCAGTACCTGGGTCCGCCTCAAGGACAGCGAAGCCGTCCAGCACGTCGCCGGCCAGGACGGCGACCCGTTCGGCCTGAGCATCTACTACCTCGGCGGCAGCTACCAGAAGTGGCGGCTACAGGTGTCCGGCACCGGCGGCACGACCGGTTACGGCGTCTGGGTCGACTCGGCGAAGCTGGCCACGGCCGACACCTGGACGCACCTGACCGCCGTGTACGACGCCGGCGCCTCCAAGATCCGCCTCTATGTCGACGGAGTGCTCTCCGGCGAAGCCGACTACCAGCCGTCCGAGACCGTGACCAGCGGCCCGTTCCGCGTCGGCGGCCACAAGTCGGGCCTCAACCTCCTGCAGGGCGCCGTCGACGACATGCGCCTCTACCAGCGCGCCCTGTCCCTGCAGGACATCAAGAAGCTGTACGGCGAGGTCGCCGCCACCAGCTACAACGCCAAGCCCTCCGGACAGGTGATCGAGCAGACCTTCACCCTCGACAACCCGGCCAGCTTCAAGTTCGTCGTGCGGGCCTGCCGCAGCGGCGTCACCCAGCCCTCCTGCAACGAGAGCCCGGCCTACCGCATCACCAGCGACGCCCCGATGCTGCCCACCGACACCGAGACCGGCATGGCGGATCCGACCAGGCCGATCCTGTCGGGCATGGTGAACCGTCCCTCGGGCGGCCCGGTCACCGCCAAGTACTTCCTCTACGACAACGGCGGTTTCCCCGTAGGGTCCAGCCCACTTGGCCGGCGTACCGTCAACGGTGGGGAGCGAGCCTCGTTCCAACTCCCGGAGAACACCGTCCAGGCGGGGCGGACCTACACCTGGCAGATGCAGGCGTGCGTGGGTCAGGAAAGCAGCGCACCCGAACCCACTCCGACTCCAACGCCCACTCCGACCCCCACCTCGGATCCTCAGCAGAAGGCACGCTGGGCCTTCGACGAGGGCAGTGGCACCGTCGCGGCCGATTCCTCCGGTAACGGTCGCACGGTCACGCTGAACGCAACCTCGTGGGGGACAGGTAAGAGCCAGGGCGGACTGGTACTGGGTGGGACCTCCGGTTACGGGGCCACCAACGGGCCAGCGATCCACACCAATGCCGGCTACACGGTCAGCGCGTGGGCCCGCCTGGACGCCACGACCAGGGAAGACGCGATAGTCAGCCAGGACGGCGCGGTCAACAGCGCTTTCAAGCTCGCCTACTCCTCCGGTGACAAGAAGTGGCGGATGGTCACGTACCAGTCCGACACCACCGGTGCCACCCCCGTGCGCGCCCTGTCCACCCAGAACGCGGTGGCCGGCCAGTGGACCCACCTGGTCGGTGTCTACGACGCGACCGCGAACAAGATCCGCCTGTACGTGGACGGCGTGCTGAACGCCGAGACCGCCTACACCAGCACCTGGGATGCGACCGGCAACGTCCACATCGGCCGCACCAAGGCCAACGGTTCTCAGAACAGTTACTTCAAGGGCATCATCGACGACGTCCACCTCTACCAGAAGTCATTGACCGGAGCGGAGATCACCACCCTCTACAACGGCGCCGCCCAGGCCGCCACAGCATCAGCGGCGCCTGCCGATACTCAGGCCACAACCCAGAACGGCGAAGAGGTCTGCACCGCCAAGACCACCCCGGTCAGCCTCACCACTCCCGGCACCCCGACCGACCCACCCGCCGAAGACGTCCGGCATCTGACCCTGCTCAAGGACAACTTCGTCATCAAGACCGCCAAGGTCGACCCCACCGCGTGTGACGGGGCACCTTGCATGCTCCTTGATGACACGGTGATCCGAATCGGCGGCACCGGAATCGACAAGACCGCCGCGGTCATCGGAGTCAATCTCGATGAAATGCCGGACGGCGCGACCATCTCTGAGGGCATCCTTAAACTGGGCACTCCGATCTGTGCGACAAGCGCCTGCCCAAGCGACGCGATGATCACCGTTTCCCAGCTAAAGAGCCCTGTGACGAGTGAATCGAAGGGGGCGGACCTGGCTGGCGATGTGGATACAGGCACAACACCATATACGCTGCCGCTGAGCGGTCCTCAGGCCGACATCGGCGACAGCGCCTTCTACTGGCTACTCCTCACATCCAACAAGGACGAAGTCATCGCCTTCGCCGCCCCCGCGTCAACCGAGCAGCCGTCTCTGGCTCTCACGTATCTTCCGGCCGGGGCCCCCAGCGAGGTGCTCAATCTGACTGCATCCGGCGGCGACGCCAGCGCTGTCGCAAGTTGGGGCCTGCCTGAATCCAACGGCAGCATCGCGATGCTGAATGGTTATGACGTTGAAGTAACGGACAGCGAGGGCGCCGTCGTTAAGACTCTCGACGTTACAGATCCGTATGCAGCTATCAGCTCCCTGACCAACAACAAGACCTATACCATCAAGGTCCGCGCCAGGACGGCATTCGGTAAGAGCGACTGGGAAACGACCACTGCCACCACCAAGGCTGTGCCGCCGCCACCGCCTCCCGGCGGCAGCAATGGTGGTGGGTCCTGCAACTTTGGACCTGCTGGTAATTCAGCTATGGCCGTAGCTGTTGAGGGGGCGTCAGGTGCTCAGGAGTACCTCGAACGGATTAAGGCGTATTACCAGGCCCAAGACGCGGTCCTCGAAGGCGAGGCTGAAACGATCTGGGATGCCGCTGGCGTTACCCCCAGTGCACCCTCTACGGCCAAGCTCTCCTTGCTGAACGCCGCCCTGGTTCAGGAGCACCAGGAATTGGAACAGGCCGGCAAAACCCGAACCGGGTCAACGGTTGAACTGGCCAACACAGTTGTACAGGCCATGCCCGACGGCAGTGTCCGCGTAACCACCGAGGTCAAGCGGAGTTGGTCCGAGACAGGTGCGAGCTCCACACCGAGCGCGGTCCGGGCTGAGTCGGTGGCGACCACGTCAGGCACGGTCGAGCCCAGCGAATCGACCTTGTCTATCTTCGTATTCGACCGGTGCGGTGGCCTCACCATCATCGATGTTCCACTGCCGAACTATCAGGACTCAAGCGACGGGCACGACCCTTGCTCTGGATTCGTCAATCCGGATGGGACATCCCAGGAGGTCTGTGGCGTTTCTGCGGGTAGTAGTGGGGGTGGATCCGCTGGGTCCCTTCCTTTGCCCAAGTCTCCAGGAAATTTCGCGCACAGATGCGATCACACTCCATACCAGATTTACTGCCAAGTGGTGCAGAACATAGGGAAGAAAAACTGGTTCCTCCAGTCCTCGATCGTCTCCGTATTGCCTCAGAAAGCGGATCTCTATCGCAGTCAGCCCCTCAAGTATATGGAGATGGAGAGGTTCGAGAACTGGTTCTTCCTGTTTCCGGGGAACTGGGCCGACTGGGATCCCAACAAACCTAGGCCTCCCTTTGCCGCAGCCCTTCTAAAAGCGCTGAAGAAATCATACGAAATCGAGGACAAAAAGGTTAAAGCCATGGAGATGAGAGCCGGGGCCTGCTTCCTGCATCATCTGAATCAATCGCAAATAAGCGGTGGGCTCACGTTCGGTCAATCAGAGAGCAGTGCGAACGTGGGGTTCACCTACGGCGGCGCGAGCGAAGGCGAAACGTGTATCAGTCGGGCCGAGAACAACTGGGCTGATTCTGTGCCGAACATCGTCGACGATAAGGCCACGCGCGCTGAAATCTGGATGAAGTGCATGGAGCAGAGCAGCAGCAACTGTCGGATAGACAACTACTCCCATCGGATGGCCAGTCGACTGAGGGTTGACTTCACATACAAGGAAGCCGGAAAGAATCATACGTATTATGCGAAGGCAGGTCACTCTTATCGCTGTGACATGAAGTCGACGGGGATTGTGTGGGGATGGGGACATCCGATTAGGAATCTCAGGTGCGTTCCCGATAAACCGACCCTGTCCTTGAAGTGTTGAAGTCGCGTGTCGCCGGAAAGCGGACGCAGCATAGCCCGCGGCGATACTTCAAGATCAGACCGGAGGACGTCTA
>NZ_JBEXGU010000176.1:0-18911 GCF_040607515.1 Streptosporangium sp. NPDC005286
CGGTTGGGGAGTTGTCGGCGGCTCATGTGGCGGGGGTGTGGTCGCTGGCGGATGCGGCCAGGGTGGTGGCGGCGCGGGGCCGGTTGATGCAGGCGCTGCCGGTTGGTGGGGCGATGGCCGCGATCGAGGCCACCGAACAGGAGGTGCTCGACGCTCTGGCAGGGCTGGCCAGGGCGAATACCCCGGATACCCCGGATGTTCCGGGGGCGGCCGGTACGACGAAGGCCGCGATCGGAGTGCCGGACACGTCGGCGGAGCCGGCGGGTACGCGTGGGGTGGGGATCGCGGCTGTGAACGGTCCTTCGTCGGTGGTGGTCTCCGGGGATGAGGACCTGGTGTCGGCGCTGGTGGCCGGGTTCACCGGGCGGCGGACCCGTCGTTTGGCGGTCGGTCATGCGTTTCACTCGGTGCGGATGGAGCCGATGCTGGCGGAGTTTCAGCGGGTGCTGGAGGCGGTGAGGTTCGCCGAGCCGCGGATCGCGGTGGTGTCGACGTTGACCGGGCGGGCCGTGACCGGTGGTGAGCTGGGTGATCCGGCCTACTGGACACGGCAGGTAAGGCAGCCGGTCCGGTTCGCCGACGCGGTGACCACCCTCGATGCGGCGGGGGTGACGACGTTCCTGGAGCTGGGTCCTGACGGGGTGTTGTCGGCGATGGCGCGGCAGGTGTTGTCGCCGGAGCGGGTGGTGGTGCCGGTGTTGCGGCGGGAGCGGTCGGAGGAGGTCTCGGTGGTGACCGCGCTGGGTCACGCGTTCGTGCATGGCAGTCCGATCGATTGGGAGGTGGTCTTTCCCGGTGCGGGCAAGGTGGACCTGCCCACCTACGCCTTCCAGCACCGGCGCTACTGGCTCGAATCCGCGCAGCAGGGAGTGGCAGACGCCTCGGGTCTGGGGCTGGCCCCGGCGAACCATCCGCTGCTGGGCGCCGCCGTGGCGTTCGCCGACGTCGACGCGACCCTGCTCTCCGGGCGGCTCTCGCTGCGGACCCATCCCTGGCTGGCCGACCACGCGGTCATGGGCACCGTCATCGTGCCGGGCACCGCCCTGGTGGAGCTCGCCGTCAGGGCCGGTGACGAGGTCGGTCTCGACACCCTGGACGAGCTGGTGATCGAGGCCCCCCTCGTGCTCCCCGAACGCGGGGCGGTGCACGTCCAGGTCGCCGTCGGCGGGCTCGACCACGCGAGCCGCCGCTCCGTCGCGGTGTACTCGCGCCCCGCCGAGGCCCAAGAAGGAGCGGAGTGGACGCGGCACGCCGCGGGATTCCTCGCGACGGCACCGAGGGAGGAGCCGGTATCGCTGGAGGTGTGGCCGCCGGAGGGTGCGACACCCGTCGAGATCGACGACGTCTACCCGGTACTCGCCGAGGCCGGTCTGTCGTACGGGCCCGCCTTCCAGGGACTGAGAGCGGCCTGGCGCGCGGCGGACGCGTTCTTCGCCGAGGTCGAACTTCCCGAGCCGCGGCGGGCGGAGGCGGGGCTCTTTGGAATCCACCCCGCCCTGCTCGACGCGGCGCTGCACATCGCGGCCCACCACGGGCTGCGCGACAGCCCACCCGGCCAGAACCGCCTGCCCTTCGCCTACAGCGGCGTACGGCTGCACGCCTCGGGGGCGGCGGCTCTGCGCGTCCGGCTGACGCTGCACGGCGAGGACGAGCTGTCCCTGCACGCCGCCGACGCCTCGGGCACCCCGGTGGCGACCGTCGACTCCCTTCGGGCCCGGCTGATCTCGGCCGGACAGCTCCGGGCGGCCCGGCCCGCCGAACGCGACGCGCTGTTCCAGCTGACCTGGGCGGAGGTGGCCGTCGCGACCCCGCGGACCGGTCCGGAACCCGACGTCGTCCTCGTGCCGGGGACCGAGTTCGAGCCGGCCGATCTGCCGGCCGCCGTGCACGATCAGGTGAACCGGGTACTCGGGCTCCTGCGCGAGTGGCTCTCTCCCGGACGGCCGGAGTCGTCACGGCTTGTCGTCGTGACCAGGAACGCGGTGGCCACCGCGGAGGAGGAGAGTCCCGACGTCGTGACGGCACCGGTCTGGGGGCTGGTCAGGTCCGCGCAGGCCGAGCATCCCGGCCGGATCGTCGTCGTCGATGTCGCGGACGCGTCACCCGACGCCGTCAGGGAGGCGGTCGCCGCCGCCCTCGGTTCCGGTGAGCCACAGGTGGCCGTCAGGAACGGCAGGGTGCTCGCCCCCCGGCTCGCCCGGATGGCGGCACCGGACACCGAGGGGCGGCGGTGGAACCCCGAGGGGACCGTGCTGATCACCGGGGGCACGGGCGCCCTGGCGGGCGAGCTCGCCCGGCACCTGGTGGCCGTGCGCGGAGTCCGCCATCTGGTGCTCGTGGGCAGGCGGGGAGAGCAGGCCCCCGGGGTCGCCGAACTCAGCGAGGAACTGGCCGGGCTCGGCGCGCGGGTCGCCGTCGTGGCGGCCGACGCCGCCGACCGGGACTCCCTCTCCGCGGTGCTGGCCGGCATCCCGGCGGCTCATCCGCTGACGGCGGTCGTGCACACCTCCGGCATCGTCGACGACGGCGTGATCACCTCGCTCACACCGGACCGCGTCGACGACGTGCTGCGTCCCAAGGTCGACGCCGCCTGGAACCTGCACGAGCTGACCCGCGACCACGACCTGGCCGCCTTCGTCCTCTACTCCTCCGTCGCCGCGCTCCTCGGCGGGCCGGGACAGGGCGGCTACGCGGCGGCCAACACCTTCCTGGACGCACTGGCCGTACATCGCAGGGCTCTCGGACTGCCCGCGCTCTCACTGGCATGGGGTATGTGGGCGCGGCCGAGCGGCGTCACCGCGCACCTGACCGACGCCGACCGTGCCCGCGCCGCGCGCGCCGGGATCCGGGCCCTTGCCGACGCGGAGGGGCTGGCGCTGTTCGACGCCGCGCTCCGGCTCGACCACGCGTTCCTCGTCCCCGCCCCGCTCGACCTCACCGCGCTGCGGGCGGGCGGAGCGGAACCGCCCCCGCTGCTGCGCGATCTGGTCAGGCCGCTACGGCGAGCGGCCAGGACCTCCACGGCGACCGGCCCCGCGCTGGCCCACCGTCTGGCCAGGCTGCCCGAGGAACAGCACGCTCAAGCCGTGCTCGACGTGGTCACGGCGGAGGTGGCGGCGGTCCTGGGCGCGTCGGCCGGGGCCGTCGTGCCGGATCGCCCGTTCAACGACCTCGGGCTGGACTCGCTCACCGCCGTCGAGCTGCGCAACCGGCTGGACGCGCTGACCGGCCTGCGGCTGTCCGCGACGGTCACCTTCGACCACCCCACGCCCGAGGCCCTCGTCGGCTACCTGCTACCGGAGCTCGTGAGCGTTCCCACGCCCGACGTGCCCGCGGCGGAGACCTCGGCGGCAGGGCAGGGGCCGCTCTCCGACCTCTACCGCCAGTTGTGCGGCCGGGGCGAGTTCGCCGCCGCCGCCGAGCTGATCGGCGTGGTCTCCTACCTGCGGTCGAGCTTCGGCGCGGCGGAGGCCGCCCGGCACGCCATCTCGCCGATCCGGCTGGCCTCCGGCGACGCGCCGGTCACGCTGGTCTGCTTCCCGGCGGTCAGCGCCATCTCCGGCCCGCACGAGTACGCCCGCTTCGGCCACGCCATGCGCGGCGAGCGGGACGTCCACGTGGTGCCGTCACCCGGATACGCGCCGGACGACCTCCTGCCCGACAGCGAGGAGACGTTCGTCCAGATGCACGCCGACACGGTGGAGCGGCTGGTCGGCGACGGCCCGTTCGTGATCCTCGGCCGGTCCATGGGCGGCTGTATCGCGCATTCGGTGGCGGCCGAGCTGGAGAACCGCGGCATCCCGGCGGCCGGGCTCGTCCTGATCGACTCCTACCCGATCGAGAGCCCGACGCTGGAGGGCATGCGGGACTGGTGGCTGGCCGCGATGCTCACCGGGATGGTGGAGCGCATCGAGCGCTACCGGATGGTCTGGAGCGACGCGAGCCTCACCACCATGGGCGCGTACGGCCGGATCCTGGCCGACTGGCAGCCCAAGCCGATCGGCGCCAGGACCCTCGTCGTCCGAGCGGAGGAGCCGCTGCGCGGCACCGTCGTCGACCCCACCGGACGGCTCGACTGGCGGGCCTTCTGGCCGTTGCCGCACGAGACCGTCGATGTGCCCGGCGACCATTTCACAGTGCTCGAAGAGCACTCCGAGACGACGGTGGCGGCGGTCCGCTCGTGGATCGACGCGCTCGTCCCGTCCACACAGGAGAGGAACGCATGAGTGTTCAGGTAGCGGTCGTCACCGGTGCCGCGTCCGGCATCGGAAGGGCCACCGCGGAGCTGTTCGCCGACAGGGGCGTCCGGGTCGTCGCGGTCGACGTGGCGGGGGAGGGGCTGGAGAAGCTCTCCGCCCTCCACGGCGTCGTCCCGCTCGTCGGGGACGTGTCCACCGAGGAGACCAACGCCGCCATGGTCGACCTCGCCGTCCGCGAGTTCGGGCGGTTGGACGCGGTGGTGCTCAACGCCGGGATCAGCGGCGCCGGGCCCCTGGAGTCGCCCGGGGCCATCGAACGGTTCGACCGGATCCTCGCCGTCAACGTGCGCGGCACGGCGCTGGGCATCCGGGCCTCGCTGCCGGCCCTGCGAACGGCGGGTGGGGGCTCGATCGTGGTGACCTCGTCGGTCTCGGGCCTGGGCGGTGATCCGCTCACCTGGGCGTACAACGCCTCCAAGGCGGCGGTGATCAACCTGGTGCGCGGCGCGGCGATCGACTACGCGGTGGAGAACATCAGGGTCAACGCCATCGCCCCCGGCGGGACGGTGACCGCGCTGACCGCGGGCGTACTGTCTCACCCCACGCTCGGACCGGCGGTGACCGAGCGCATCCCGCAGCGGCGCTGGGCGGAGCCACGCGAGCAGGCCGAGGTCGTCTGGTTCCTGACCTCGCCCGCCGCGTCGTACGTCACCGGCGTCACCATCCCCGTCGACGGCGGCCTCAGCGCCAACAACGGCATCCTGCTCCCGCCCGCCTTCCCGGGCGACGCGCCCAGATAGGAGTCTCACGATGAGCACGGAAACGAACAAGGACGTGGCGCGGCGCCTCTACGAGGAGTTGATCACTCTGCGGCGCCCGGAGCTGCTTGAGGAGATCATCGCCGAGGACGCCGTCGACGAGACGATCCCGCCGGGAGCCGGACCCGGAGGCAGGGAGGACTTCCGCGACCACATCCGGGGGGTCTGGCAGACCGTCGAGAACGTCAAGGCCACCGTCACGGACCTGATCGCGGAAGGCGACCGGGTGGTGGTCTTCTGGCGGATCGAGGGCGTCCACCGCGCTCCCCTGTTCGGCGTCCCCGCGAGCGGACGGCATTTCATTGGAAACAGCGTCAGCCGGATAACGTTCAAGGACGGGAAGATCGTGCGGTACAACGTTCTTCCGGACCGCCTCGGTATCATCCAGCAGATCTCCTGAACGGGCGCCGATAAATGGATGAATTATCACTGGAGGACGTTTCCGGCATTCGCGGGACGCTCGCGTTGTTCTCCCACCTCTTCGACAACGGAGAGGTCGCCGACCTCGGCCGGGTGTTCACCGAGGACGCGGTGATCAAGCTGACCAGGGGAGCCGGGCGCTCCGTGCGCGGGTTGCCCGCCATCGGCGAGTTCGCGCTGAGCCTGAGGCCGCACGGGCCTGACCACCAGACCCTTGACACGCACGTCTTCGTGGACGGCGACGGTGTCGTCAGGGCGCGGAGCCGATACCTCGCGGTGCTTCCCGACGGGAGCGTGCACAACGGCGACTACCTCGACGTTCTGCGGCGCACCCCCCAGGGGTGGCGCATCGGGCTGCGGGTCTCCGTTCCCCGATATCCACTGGCCAATGGAATTTCCGGCTAGGGGTTACTAGGGGTGTTTCCGGCGCGAACCCCGGTTTAATCTTTCGGCAAAAGTCAATTCCGACTCCTTCTATTACCAACCCGCCGGAGCGGTGAAATGCACGTGCTCAAAAAATTCGGGCTGTCGTCGCGAACCAGAATCGGGGTGATGGCCGGCGCCATGCTCCTGCTGGCCGCCTGCGGCTCGCCCGCCACCTCCTCCGGCGGCACGAGCGGTTCGGTGTCGGCCGCTCCCGTCAGGGGCGGGTCGCTGACCTTCGCGGCCGACACCGAACCGGTCTCCTTCGACATTCACGTCAGCTCGCAGGACATCACCGGGGCGATCCTCCGCAACGTCTTCGACTCACTGATCGCCGAGGACTCCTCGGGCAGGTTCCACCCGTGGCTCGCCGAGTCCTGGGAGGTGGCTCCCGATCTCAAGAGCTACACCTTCCGCCTCCGCAAGGACGTCAAGTTCCACGACGGCAAGCCCTTCGACGCGGAAGCGGTGAAGGTCAACTTCGATCGCATCGCCGACCCCGCGACCAAGTCACAGCTCGCCTCCAACCTCCTCGGTCCCTACACCGGGACCACGATCGTCGACCCGCACACGGTGAAGGTCGAGTTCTCCGCGCCCTTCGCACCGTTCCTGCAGGCCGCGAGCACGGCCTACCTCGGCTTCTACTCGCCGAAGACGATCGCGGCCAACGCGACCACGCTCGGCTCCGGCGGGGCCGTCGGCGTCGGCACCGGACCGTTCGTGTTCACCGGCTACACCAAGGGCCAGGAGGCGGTCCTGACCAGGAACGCCGACTACGCCTGGGCCCCCGGCACCGGTGGCCACACAGGTCCCGCCTACCTCGACAAGCTGACCGTCCGGTTCCTGCCGGAGGCCTCGGTCCGGGTCGGCTCGCTGAACAGCCGCCAGATCGACGTCGCCGCGGCGATCCCGCCGGCCAACGCGAAGACCGTCGAGGCCAACGCCGACCTCTCGCTGCTCAAGGCCGACTATCCCGGTGGGAACTACAGCATCTACTTGAACGCTTCCAAGCCTCCCCTCAACGACGAGAAGGTCCGCAAGGCGCTCCAACGGGGGATCGACGTCGACACCAACGTCAAGGCGCTCTACTTCGGTCGGTTCGCCAGAGCGTGGAGCCCGCTGGCGCCGACCACCCCCGGCTACAACGCGGCGCTGGAGAACAGCTGGCCGTACGACCAGGCCCTGGCCGGCAAGCTGCTGGACGAGGCCGGCTGGACCGGCAGGGACGCCGACGGCTACCGGACGAAGGACGGCAAGCGCCTGGTCGTCGACTGGCCGCTGCTGCCCGCCCAGTACGTGCGCGACCAGCGCGACATCCTCGGGCAGGCGTTCCAGGCCGACCTCAAGAAGATCGGCGTCGAGGTCACCCGGCCCCAGGCCGACATCGGCACCTACCTTGAGCGGGTCTACGGCGGCAAGGCCGACCTGGCCGACTACAGCTGGTCGCGCTTCGAACCGGACGTGCTGTGGCTCCTGTTCAACGGCGCCAGCCGGCCCCAGAAGGGCGGGCAGAACGCCACGTTCCTCAACGACCCCGACCTGACCACGTGGACCGACCAGGGCCGGGCCACCCTTGACGAGACCGTCAGGAAGGACGTGTACGGCAAGACCCAGCAGCGTGCCGTCGACCTCGCGCTGGTGATCCCCGTCTACACCCAGTCGCAGGTGCTCGGCCTCGGCAAGCAGGTACGCGGGCTCACGCTCGATTCCAACGCCTGGCCGCTGTTCTACGACGTGTGGCTCGCCAAGACGGCGCAGTGAGGACTCTGGCCAAGCGGCTGGGGGCAGGGCTCGCGGTGCTGTACGGCGCCGCGACCCTCGCCTTCGTCGCCCTCCAGCTCATCCCGGGAGACCCCGTCGCGACCCTGCTGGGGCCGGCCACCACGGCATCGGCCGAGGTCAGGCAGCACATCAGGGCCGAGTTCGGGTTCGACCGGCCGGTGCTCATCCAGTACCTCGGCTACCTGGGCAAGGTCGTCACCGGCGACCTGGGCTCCTCGTACCAGCTCCAGCGGCCGGTATGGCAGCTGATCGGCGACCAGCTCGGCGCCACCGTGCAGCTCGCCGCGGCCGCGATCGCCCTCGCCGTCCTGATCGCGCTGGTGTCGGCGGTGGCGACGGCCGGACGGCGCCGCGGCGTGCGGGCCGTGGCGACGGCCTGGGAACTGGTGGCCGTCTCGCTGCCCTCGTACTGGCTGGGCATCCTGCTGCTGACCGCGTTCTCCTTCCAGCTCCGGCTCTTCCCCGTCATCGGCGCGCAGGACCTGGCGGCGCTGGTGCTGCCCGCGCTCACCCTGGCCCTGCCGATCGCCGGTGTCCTCGCGCAGGTGCTGCGCGAGGGGCTTGAGACCGCGCTGGCGCAGCCGTTCGCGATCACCGCTCGGGCGCGGGGCCTGGGCCAGACCGCCGTCCGGCTACGTCATGCGCTCCGGCACGCGGCGGTGCCGCTCGCCACCCTCACGGGATGGCTCGTCGGGACGTTGCTCGGCGGCGCCGTCCTGGTGGAGACGGTCTTCGGCCGCTCGGGCATCGGCGCGCTCACGCTGCAGGCGGTGGGAAACAAGGACATGCCGGTGGTGATGGGCGTGGTGTTGCTGTCGGCCTTCGTGTTCGTCCTCATCTCCACGGTCGTCGACCTGCTGTACGCGCTCATCGATCCGCGGCTACGGGCCGGGTGATCGCGTGGCGCCGCTCTCCGTCCGTATCCCCGCCCGCTGGGGGCTCGCCGTCCGGCGCGGGCCGTCGGTGCTCGCCTGGGCCGTGCTCGTCCCGATCGCGCTGGCCGCCCTCGCGCCGGAACTGCTGGCCGCGTCCTCGCCGATCACCATCGATCCCGTCCATGCCCTGCTACCACCCGGCGCCGAGCACTGGTTCGGCACCGACCAGCTCGGCCGCGACCTGTTCACCCGGGTCGTCCACGGCGCCCGGCCGTCCCTGCTCCTGGGGCTGGGCTCGACCTGTCTCGCCGTCATCGGGGGAGCGGTGCTCGGCCTCGCCGCCGCGCTGGGCGGGCGCCTGGCCGACCAGGCGGTCATGCGGGTGGCCGACATCCTGCTCTCACTGCCCCAGCTCCTGGTCGCCCTGCTTGTGATCACCGTCCTGGGCGGCGGGACCGCCAACGTGGTGCTGGCCATCGCCATCGCCTTCGTCCCCGGGTACGCGCGGGTCGTCCGCGCCGAGGCCCTGGTGGTGCGCAGGTCGGGGTACGTCGAGGCGGCCCGCGGGCTCGGGCTGCGGCGCTCGACGCTGATCGTGCGGCACATCCTGCCCAACGCCCTCGGCCCGCTGCTGGTGCTGGCAGGCGTCGGCTTCGGCACGGCGCTCATCGCCGGATCCGGGCTGAGCTTCCTCGGCTTCGGCACGAGGCCGCCCGCACCGGAATGGGGAGCCATGCTGTCGGAGGGCCGTGACTTCCTGCAGACGGCCTGGTGGATCGGGCTGTTCCCCGGAGCGGCCATCACGGCCACGGTGATCGCCGTGAACGTGATCGGCCGCTCCGCCCAGAGCCGCTTCACCAGGAGGACGCGGTGATCGTGGTCGAAGGACTCGACGTCGTCTTCCATCTCGACGGCGAGCGGATCCACGCGGTGCGGGACGTGTCGTTCGCGGTCGCGCCCGGCGAGTGCCTGGCCATCGTCGGGGAGTCGGGCTCCGGCAAGAGCGTCACCGCGCGCACCCTCGTCGGCCTGGCCGGCGAGCGGGCCTCGGTCAGTGCCCGCCGGCTCACCTTCGAGGGCGACGACCTGACGGCCCTGACCGAGTCGGGCTGGCGCGCGGTCCGGGGCCGCCGGATCGGCCTGGTGCTCCAGGACGCGCTGGTGTCGCTGGACCCGCTCAGGACCGTCGGAGCCGAGGTCGCCGAGACGCTGCGCACCCACCGGGTCGTGGACCGGGCGGGCATCGGCGAGCGGGTGCTGTCGCTGCTGGCCGACGTCGGCATCCCCGACCCGGCCCGGCGGGCGCGCCAGCACCCGCACGAGCTCTCCGGCGGTCTGCGGCAGCGGGCGCTCATCGCGTCCGTGATCGCCGCGGGACCGCGCCTGCTCGTGGCCGACGAGCCCACCACCGCGCTGGACGTCACCGTGCAGGCGCAGATCTTCGCGCTGCTGCGCGGGCTGACGGAGAGCGGCGCGGCCCTCCTGCTGATCAGCCACGACCTGGCCGTGGTGTCCAGGCTCGCCGACCGCATCGCCGTCATGTACGGCGGGCTGATCGTCGAGGAGGGCCCGGCCGCCCGGCTGCTCGCCGATCCCCGGCATCCGTACACCCAGGCGCTCATCGCCGCCGTGCCCGCAGCCCACGCCAAGGGCGCGGCGCTGTCCGTCGCGGCGGCCGGGCGGCCCGCGCCGGGACCGGGCGGATGCCCGTACGCCGCCCGCTGCGCGCACGCCGACCAGCAGTGCCGAGACAAGCTCCCGGATACCGCCGAGGTCGAGGCGGGGCATCGGGTCCTGTGCCGGCATCCCGCCTCGCGCGTCCTCGCGCCGGTACCACGGCCCGCCCGGCCCGCCGCGGCGCGGCCGGAACCTCGCGAGCGGGGGGCCGTGGTGCTGGCGGCCGAGGGCCTCTCCAAGCGGTTCCGCACCCCCGACGGGGGCTGGCAGGACGCGGTCAGGGATGTGTCGTTCCAGCTCAGAGCGGGGGAAACGCTGGGTCTGGTCGGCGAGTCCGGATCGGGCAAGACGACCGCCGCCCGCATCGCGCTCGGCCTGCTGGAACCCGACGAGGGTGTCGTACGGCTCGGTGGCGAGCCGTGGAGCGGCGTGCCCGAGCGCGACCGCAGAACGAGGCGGCGCCGGATCCAGGCCATCTACCAGGATCCGCTCGGCTCGTTCGACCCCCGCTACCCGGTCGGGCGGATCGTCGGCGAGGCGGTGGCCCTGACCGGTGCCCGGCGCAGGGAACGCCGCGACCGGGTCGTCGAGCTGCTCGACCAGGTCGGGCTGCCGGCGGCCACGGCGGGACGCCACCCGCTCGAACTGTCCGGCGGCCAGCGGCAGCGGGTCGCCATCGCCCGGGCGCTGGCCCCGTCACCGGAGGTGATCGTCTGCGATGAGCCGGTGTCGGCGCTCGACGTCTCGATCCAGGCGCAGATCCTCGACCTGCTCGCCACACTGCAACGCGACCTGGCGGTGGCGATGCTGTTCATCTCGCACGACCTCGGCGTCATCCACCACGTCAGCGATCGGATCGCGGTGATGAAGGACGGGCGGATCGTCGAGACGGGAGACGTCGCGGACGTGTTCGCCCACCCCTCCGAGCCGTACACCACGGAACTGCTCGCCGCTGTCCCCACCCTCGCACCGGAACGGAGCCGACGATGACGATCACCACCGAGGTGGCGCCGGACCACCGGTCCCCATTGGTACGGCTGGCCCGGCTGCTGGACGAGGGGTCGACGGTCCCGGCGCACGAACCCGACGGCAGCGGCGTCACCGCGGTGCGCGGCCGGGTCGGCGGGTCTCCGGTGCTGGCGTACTGCACCGACGCCACCACGATGGGCGGCGCGCTGGGCATGGACGGCGCGCTGCGGATCGCCTCGGCGATCGACGAGGCCGTCGTCCGCCGGTGGCCGGTGGTCGGGCTCTGGCACTCCGGTGGCGCTCGCCTGGCCGACGGTGTGGAGTCCATGGACGGAGTGGGGCGCATGTTCCAGGCCATGATCCGCGCCTCGGGACGGGTTCCGCAGATCTCGGTGGTGCTGGGCCCGGCGGCGGGCGCGGCGGCCTACGGGCCGGCCCTCACCGACATCGTGATCATGTCGGAGGAGGGACGGGTGTTCGTCACCGGGCCCGACGTCGTCCACACCGTCACCGGCGAGCGGATCGACATGGCCGGGCTCGGCGGCCCGGAGGTGCACTCCCGCAAGTCGGGTGTCGTCCACGTGGTGACCGAGTCGGAGTCCGCGGCCTACCTGCGGGCCCGCCGCATCACCGGCCTGCTGGCGCGTCCCGGCGAGTTCGACCCGCGCCAGGCCGCCGGGGCCGACCCCGGCCTGGCCGGGCTGCTCCCCGACCAGCCGCGCCGCGCGTACGACGTGCGGCCACTGCTCCGGCGGATCCTCGACGGAGGCGGTGACGCGCTGGAGGAGCTCCAGCCGAAGTGGGCGCCCAACATGGTGATCGGCCTCGGCAGGCTTGGTGGACGCGCCGTCGGCGTCGTCGCCAACAACCCGCTGCGCAAGGGCGGCTGCCTGGACTCCCTCAGTGCGGAGAAGGCCGCCCGGTTCGTTCGTACCTGCGATGCCTTCGGGCTGCCTCTCCTCGTGATCGTCGATGTTCCCGGCTACCTTCCCGGGGTGGGACAGGAGTGGGAGGGAGTCGTACGGCGA
Source organism: Streptosporangium sp. NPDC005286 (assembly GCF_040607515.1). Classification (NCBI taxonomy): domain Bacteria; kingdom Bacillati; phylum Actinomycetota; class Actinomycetes; order Streptosporangiales; family Streptosporangiaceae; genus Streptosporangium; species Streptosporangium sp. NPDC005286. The sequence continues at coordinate 12,192 of NZ_JBEXGU010000176.1, forward strand.
GGTGCCAAGCTGCTGCACGCCTTCGGCGAGGCCGTGGTGCCCCGGGTCACCCTGGTCACCCGCAAGTCCTACGGGGGCGCCTACATCGCGATGAACTCCCGCTCCCTGGGGGCCGACGCCGTCTTCGCCTGGCCGGACGCGGAGGTCGCCGTGATGGCGGCCGAACCCGCGGTCAACGTGCTGCACCGCAAGAGGCTCGCCGCGGCCCCGGAGACCGAGCGGGAGGCGCTGCGCGGCGCGCTCGTCGAGGAGCACCGCCGGGTGGCCGGCGGCGTCGATCGCGCGCTCTCCCTCGGCGTGATCGACGAGGTCATCGACCCCGCCGACACCCGGCGGCGGCTGGTGGCGGCCTTCGCCGCCATCCCCGAGTCCCGCGGCCGGCATGGGAACATCCCGCTCTGACGCGCCGCCCCCTTTGACCGGTCGGCGGCCGGTGTCCTTCCGGCCGAAGCCGGACACCGGCCGCCGACCGGGGAAACCCCGGATGGCCGCCCGGGGTTTCCCCGGACGGCCGACCGAGCGGATCGGCGGCGTCTAGAACGCCGTCACCATGCCGACGGCGCCGGAGGCGCGACGACCGGCGGACGGTCGTCGCAGGTGATGGTGTTCGGCAGTTCCCACGCTGCGAGCCAGGGGCCGGTGGTGCCGCCCCCGTCGTTGCCGCCGAGGTCCGTCAGCGAGAACTCCGAGCCGGTGGACGGGAAGTTGAACGCCCCGCAGTTGTTGACGCCGACCGCGCCGACGTTGCGGGCGTCCACGTTCTCGAAGGACGCCGAGCCCTTCACCCGGGCGCTGACCACGGAGGTACCGGTGCCGTCGACCCTGGTGTCCTTGAAGTGGACGTTGGTGATCGAGTACAGGTCCTTCACCGGCCAGTCGCTGACCAGCATGATCGCGTTGTAGGTGTTGTCGAGGAAGTGGTTGCCGACCACCTGGATGTCGGCGTCGATGTTCTTCTCCAGCGCGTAGAACCAGATGGCTCCCAGGCCGATGTTCCAGTTCAGCTCGTAGGTACCGGCCCGGACCGTGGTGTTGTCCTTGACCCACAGGTGCCCGGCGAAGGCCTCGGCGCCGAAGCGGGAGCCGACCTGGATGGCGCTGCCCTCCCGGATCGGGTCGGCGACGAGGTTGTTCGAGACGGTGTTGTCGGTACCGCCGTAGACGGCGATGCCGTTCGCGAGGACGGGCGTCTGCACGGTGTTGTGGTCGAAGGTGTTGCCGGCGTTGGAGGTCTTCTCCGACCACATCGCCAGGCCGTCGTCTCCGGAGTTGCGGATGAAGTTGTTCGACACGACCGAGTTCGTGACGCCGGTGTGGAAGTTGAGACCGTCGGCGATCTGGTCGACGATGACGTTGTTGGTGATCTTAAGGTTCGTCATCGGTCCGTCGAACCACAGGCCCACCTTGGTGTGGCGGATGTGGAGGCCGTTGACGGTCGAGTTGCTCATCGCCCCGCCGACGCCGTTCACCTGGTCGGTGTCGATGCGCTCGCGGACGTCGCCTTCGATCGCGAAGCCGGACAGGTGGACGTTGTCGCTGCCACCGGCCGAGGCGTCCTTGCCGTAGAAGCCGACGCCGGTGTGCACCGAGCCGTCGGGGGCCGGCGCGGGCAGTGTGACCTCGCGGCCCTTGATGATCGTGTACCAGTTGCCCGCGCCCTCGATCGTCACGTCGTCGACGATGATGTGGCGGTTCACCTGGTAGGTGCCCGGCGGGATGTAGACCTTGAGGCGCTTACTCTTGGCGAAGGCGATCGCCCTGTCGAACGCGTCGGCGGAGTCGCGCCGCCCGAGCGGGTCGGCGCCGAAGGCCAGCACGTTCGCCGCGACGAGCCTGACGTGCGGAGCGCCGACGAGGTGCGAGTCGAGCAGGTCGATGACCGTCCAGGCGGCGTTGCTCCCGGCGGGAACCGTGAGCCGCACCCTGTCACCGGCGCGGTAGGTCCTGCCGAGCAGGAGGCGCTGCTCGTCGTAGAAGTGGCTCGGGCGGAACGGCTTGGTGATCGCCGGAGTGGGCGTGGTGGCGGCGGGCACGCAGGCGCACTCGGTGATCCACCAGTCGGGGTGGAGCAGGTCGGCGTTCGGGTCGTTGGAGAACGGATACTGGTTGTACAGCCACGCGTACTGCGAGGTGAGGGTCATGGACTTCCTGGCCCCGCCGTTCACCGTGACGTTGAGCGGCGCGGTGATGCCGCCGCCGTTGGGGGCGTCCGGGATGCTGTAGCGCACGGTGATCGCGTTGGCCGCGCTCGGCAGGGTGAACTCGACGTGCTGCCCGGGCGTCAGCTTGACCGCTCTGCGGCCCGACGCCTCCGACGGCAGCGTGTACGCGGTGCGGTCCGGGCCGATGACCGTGCCGTTCGTCGCGGCGTTCTCCGCCTCCTGCTCGGCGAAGTCGACGCTCGCGCCCCGGCCCGCGACGAGTGACGGGTCGAGGCCGGCGCGAGTCACCGTGGGCGTCGAGGCTCCGTTCGTGTTCCTGTCGGCAAGGGCCGTGCCACCGAGCACGACGCTGAGACCGACGGTAACCGCGGTCACCGCTGCGACCGCCACCGTGGCCCTCCGCGGTGGCCTGCCGGACCACCTCGCCGCGGTTCCTGTGCTGATCCGTGACATCGCATGCTCGTTTCTCTCGGGGGGTGAACGCCTCAGGATGCCCGGGGGGAGCGACCGTCCTGAGGTGAGGCGACATTAGGACCCCCGAACCCCACCCCACAAGGCTCGTGCGAAATAGTTTCGTAATCTTGTTCTCTAGCTGCACATGCCCATCAAGTTCTTGCAGCAGCTGTCCTGGGTTGTTGTGAAGTTCTCGCAACACACGACCGGCCGGAGGCGAGGCGGACGCCTGTCTGTCCGCACGGGGCACCTGACTTTCGTCGGGGGTGGTCGTGGCCGATCGTCGGATACCCCCGGGGCCGCCGGTTTCTAGGTTCTTCAGCATGAAACGCGACCTCATCGGCCTGGCAGTGGGACTCGGCCTGGCAGTGACCCTGACAGTGACCCTGGCCGCGGCTCCCGCCGCGCAGGCCGGACCACCCGCCGCCGAGCCGACCCCGGCCGACATCGACGCCTACCTGGACAGGACCATGGAGTCCACCGGGCTGCCCGGGATGTCCGTCGTCGTGACGCACGGCGGCAAGATCGTGCACGCCGCCGGATACGGGCGCGACTCGGCCGGCGAACCGGTCACCGAGAACACTCCGATGCGGGTCGCCTCGGTCAGCAAGTCGTTCACCGCCATGGCCGTCATGACACTGGTCGACGACGGCAGGATCTCCCTGGACGAGCCGGTCGCCGGGCGACTGCCGGAGTTCCGCATGGCCGATCGGCGCGCCGCGGGAATCACGGTACGGCAGCTGCTGAACCAGACGTCGGGCCTGTCCGACACCACCGTCGACATCGGCGCGACGGAGAGGTCCAGGTCGCTCGCCGACTACGTGTCCACGCTGAGCACCGGCACGCTGGCCGCCGACCCCGGTACGCGCTGGGAGTACTGCAACGTCAACTACGACGTGGCCGCCCGGCTGGTCGAGGTCGCCGGCGGACGAGACTTCGGCGACTACATGGAGCGGCACGTCTTCGGTCCGCTCGGCATGACCGGCAGCGCCGTCAGCGACCAGGCCGTCCAGCCGTCCGAGGGTTTCAACTCGCTGTACGGCGTCTGGGTGCCGCGGCCCGAGCTGCCCGGCTTTCTCAACAACAGCGGTGGTGGCGGAGTCATCAGCACCGCGGCCGACATGGGCAGGTGGCTGATCAGCCAGACCGGCAACGGCGAACAGCCGGTGACGCCGGAGAGCCTTGCGACCATGCACACCCCGTCCCAGGTGCGTGACTACGGCATGGGCTGGGGTTCGGAGACCGTGAACGGCACCAGGCTGCTCGTGCACTCGGGCAACCTGTTCACCTACAACGCGGTGCAGGCGATCGCCCCGGACACCGGGTACGGCTTCGCGGTCATGACCAACAGCGCGGCCCTCCACGACGACACCTACGACGTGCTCACCGGCCTGGTCGCGATGAGCCGGGGCGGGACGCCAGAGGCGCCGGGCGGGGACCGGCAGGTGTTCGAACTGGTCCTGGGCCTGATCGCGTTGACGGCGGTGGGTCTGGGGGTGCTGGGCGTGCTGCGGTCGCGCCGCTGGGCGAGCAGGCGGGCCGGAAGTCCCGGCTGGTGGATCGCGCTGCGCACGATCCCGGTGCTGCTGCCGGTGCCGCTGCTCGCCGCGTATCCGGACCTGGTCTCTTTCTTGATGAGAGGCCGGACGGTCACCTGGGAGCAGCTCACCTACTTCGCCGCGCCGATGACGATCACCCTGGTGGTCGCGGCGACGGCGGGAGCCGTCACCACCGCGATGCGGCTGCTGAGGCTGCGATCGGTAGTGTCAACCGGGTGAGAAACGGTGTGATCCTGGTGTTGATCGCGGGGTTCGCCCTGTTCAACGGGCTGAACCTCGACGGCATCCCGACCTGGCGGCAGCTTCTCTTCGCGGTGCTGGCCGTGGCGGCCTACCTGCACGGACGCCACCTGCCGGTACGGCGGGACTGGCTGCTCCTGGCCGTTGCCGCGATACCCGGCGCCGTCCACACCGTGCTGGACTTCTGGACCGGAGCCGGTGCGCTGATGGCCCTCGGCCTGTTCACGGTGCTGCCGTGGCTGGCCGGCCGGTTCCGGCGGCAGCAGGCCGAGCTGGTGAAGGCGGGTCAGGAGCGGGTCGCCCGGCTCCAGCGAGAGCAGGAGCTCATCGCCGAACGCGTCACGCTTCGCGAGCGCGCCCGCATCGCCGCGGACATGCACGACTCACTCGGCCATGAACTGGCACTGATCGCGCTGCGCGCCGGAGCCCTGGAGCTGGCCGCCGGCATGACCGAGCCGAACCGGGAGGCGGCGGCTCAGCTGCGGGCCTCAGCGGTCACCGCGACCGACCGGCTCCGCCACACCCTCGGAGTGCTGCGCGAGGGCGGCTCCATTCCGGCCGAGCCGCCGGACGAGTCCATCGAGACACTGGTTGATCGCGCGCGTGGCGCCGGGATGGCGGTCGCCTTCCGCCAGACCGGCGAGCGTGCGCTCCTGCCGCCGCCGACGGACCGGGCCGCGCACCGGGTGGTACAGGAGTCGCTGACCAACGCCGCCCGCCACGCGCCCGGGGCGGACGTACTCGTCCTCCTGGAACGGATCCACGAGACGGTCACCGTCACGGTGCGCAACTCCGCGGCCCCCGGCACGCCGACGCCGGCAGTCGGGGGGAGCGGGATAACAGGCATGCGCGAGCGGGTCCGGCTGCTTGGCGGCACGCTGTCGGCCGGCCCCCATGACGACGGGTTCACCGTGACGGCGCGGTTCCCGGCCAGGCCGGAGGGACACCGATGATCCGGGTGGTGCTGGCCGACGACGAGGCCATGATCCGGGCCGGGGTGAAGTCGATCCTGGCCACCGACGCGGGCATCGAGGTGGTCGCCGAAGCCGCCGACGGGCGCGAGGCGATCGAGTTGACGCGCGCGCACCGGCCGGACATCGCGATGCTGGACATCCGCATGCCCCGGCTCGACGGCCTGTCCGCCGCGGCCGAGCTGCGTGCCACCATGCCGCAGGTCGCGGTCATCATGCTGACCACGTTCGACGAGGACGAGTACGTCTCCAGAGCGCTCGACGAGGGCGCCGCCGGCTTCCTGCTCAAGGCCGCCGACCCCCGGGAGCTGATCATCGGGGTACGGGCGGTCGCCGACGGCGCGGCGTACCTGTCGCCGAGGATCGCGCGGAAGGTCATCGCGCAGCTGGGCGGCGGCAGGCTCTCCAGGGCGGGTACGGCACGCAGGCAGGTGGAGTCGCTGACCGCACGGGAGCGCGAGGTGCTCGCACTCGTCGGCCGGGGCATGTCCAACCAGGACATCGGCCGCGAGCTGTTCCTCTCGGAAGGCACCGTCAAATCCCACGTCAGCGCCATCCTGCTGCGGCTCGGTCTGAGCAACCGGGTCCAGGCGGCGATCATCGCCTACGAGGCGGGTCTGGTGTCCGGGGACACCTGACCGAGCACCCCCGGCTGGACCACGGTGTCTCAGACGTTGCGCCGGTACTGGCCGCCCACCTCGAAGAGCGCGTCGGTGATCTGCTGCAGGCTGCAGACGCGGGCGGTGTCCATCAGCACGGCGAACATGTTCTCGCCGTCGTGGGCGGCCTCCTTGAGCGCGGCCAGTGCGACGTGCGCCTGCTCGCGGTGGCGTTCCTGGAAGGCGCCGACCCGCTCCAGCTGGGAGCGCTTCTCGTCCTCGGTGGCGCGGGCGAGTTCCACCGGCCCGGCGTTGCGGGCGCCGGCGTCGGGATTGCGGAAGGTGTTGACGCCGATGATCGGCAGGCTGCCGTCGTGTTTACGCTGCTCGTAGAGCATCGACTCGTCCTGGATGCGGCCACGCTGGTAGCCGGTCTCCATCGCGCCGAGCACGCCGCCGCGCTCGCTGATCCGGTCGAACTCCTCCAGCACGGCCTCCTCGACCAGGTCGGTGAGCTGGTCGATGATGTACGAGCCCTGCAACGGGTTCTCGTTCATCGCCAGGCCCCACTCGCGGTTGATGATGAGCTGGATGGCCAGGGCGCGGCGTACCGACTCGGAGGTGGGGGTGGTGACGGCCTCGTCGTAGGCGTTGGTGTGCAGGCTGTTGCAGTTGTCGTAGATCGCGATGAGGGCCTGCAGCGTGGTGCGGATGTCGTTGAAGTCCATCTCCTGGG
>NZ_JBEXGU010000177.1:0-18881 GCF_040607515.1 Streptosporangium sp. NPDC005286
GGGACCCAGAGCACCGGGGTGTTGCCGACCACGTGCTCGGGGGCGTGGCAGGTGGCTCCGGTGATCAACTGGCTGAGCGAGGTGCTGGCGATCTGTGGCGAACTCGCAGTGATCTGCGGTGAACTAAGTGTATATATCATGATCCGTTTCCCCTGAATGCGATGTGATCGGCTCGCTTTTGGGCGTGCGCGAACGACGGCTCATACCGCTCAGCAGGAGCGTGGAGTCGTTGGCGGCCCGAGGGGCGGGCTATATCCGGGAAACGGATTTGAGTAGAAGTAGCGCGACCCCGGGCGGTGGACGGACCGGTTGCGCGCGCCGCCGCGTGGGCGGCGGTGGAGGTGTGGCGGACTCCTCGGCCACCACCGGGTCACCGACGACCGGCCCGGCCGGCACCAGGACGCGCGTGCCGGTGATCTGCGCTCCGGCCGCCGCGCCGCAGAGATGGTGATCTTCATCGACGGGCGGCGCCGGGCACGGTAGGTGCTCCGCCGGCGTCCCCGCGCCGATCAGGGTGAGAAGCCCGGTGGTGGCGCCGGTATCCTCGGCGGCGCTCACCCCGACGGTCGCCGTGGCCGGCGGCCACGGGCCGGGGGCACGATGATGGCCCCGGTGGGCGGGGGCCACCACACACAGCGTCAGGTGCATCAACACGACGGCACCGAGCACGGCCAGCCCTAGCGCGAAGGCGACGCCTCCGTGCCGTACGACCCGCCGCATCGATGCGATCATGACCACAAACGTACATTACCGTCTGCTGCCAGTTGACTTCGGGGGGTTACTTTATGCTCTTAAAGGCTCCTATGAGCGCTGGAAACCATGCCGGCATTGGCCGCTCCGACGTTGAGTACTCCACGCTGCGACCGGCCATGAGAGCCGCGCCGTGCGGGCCGTATCCGGCGCTACGTCGGTGCGAGGCCGGCACGCACGTCGGCCGGACGTGCGAAGGTGCGCCCGCGGAGCGGCGTGTCTAGTGCCTGAGGCCACAGGGGCAGGGCGGGCCGGCCGGTTCGGGGGGATCGGCCCAGTGCAGGGCGATGAACGGCTCGGCGCGGCAGGGATGGTGCACCCGTTCGCGGGTGATGCGGTAGCGGGCGACGCCCTCGGGCTCTTCGGGTGAGCGGCGCGGGACGGGCACGGTGAGGGTGCCGATGTCCTGGTCGATGTGGGTGAGCATGCCGTGGCAGGGGCCGCCCAGGCAGATGGCGTTACGGGGCTGGTCGCCGCTCATGCCGTACCCCCTGCCGTACCTCCTGACGGGCGGCCGGACGGGCCGGGGCGGCGCTGTGCGCCGTTCCGGCCCGCCGGGGTCGCGGATCGCGTCATCGCGGGTCAGGGGGCTTGAAAGCCGGCCTTGGTCAGCACGTCCTTGCCCTGCTGCGACAGCACCAGATCGACGAACTGCTTGGCCGCCTCGGGGGCGGGCGCCTTGGACAGGGTGGCGATCGGGTAGTCGTTGATCGCCTTCTCCGCCTCGGGGAAGTCGATGCCCTGGACCTTGCCGCCGGAGGAGATGACGTCCGTCTTGTAGACCAGGGCGGCGTCGACCTCGCCGAGCTCGACCTTGGTGAGGGTGGCCTTGACGTCCTGTTCCAGGGTGACCGGTGTGACCTTCAGACCGGCCGCGTCCAGCGCCTTGACCGCTGCCGCGCCGCACGGCACCTGCTCGGCGCAGAGGGCGACCTTGACCTTCGGATCGGTCAGGTCGCTCAGGTCGTCGACCTTGGCGGGATTGTCGGCGGGTACGGCGATCTGGAGGGTGTTGCGCACGAAGGTGGCCGGGGTGCCGGCCAGGGAGGCGTCGGTGACGGTCTTCATCGTGGCCGGGCTGGCGGCGGCGAAGACGTCGGCCGGGGCGCCCTCGACGATCTGCTGGGCCAGGGTGGCGCTGGAACCGAAGTTGAACCGCACGGTCGTGCCCGGGTGTGCGGCCTCGAAGGTCTTGCCCAGCTCGGTGAACGTACCGGTCAGCGACGCGGCGGCGAACACGGTCAGCGTCGTGGCCCCGTCTCCGGACGACCCGCCGGAGGAGGCGGAGGTGGCCGGATCGCTGGAACCGCAGCCGGCCAGGCCGGCGGCCAATGTGAGGGCGATGGGGATCGTGGCCCACCGGGAAAGACGCCTGAACAACGAGGGCTCCTTACTGGCTCACGTGCCGACCCAGAACGTCGCCACGGACAATCACGATACCTTCGCATATTCGGGCTTCAAGAGGCAGTACCCATGGCAACCAAGAAAGAAGCTGCCCTTATGTCATCGCACCTGCGATAAGTAGACCAGGTGTGGTCGCAGCCCACCCGTCTCTCGTGGGTCCGCCCCCGTCTCCGGCCACCCCAATGTTCGCCTGGGACGGGGCGTGAGGCGACGTCCAGTGCCGAGCCGGGGTGGGATCTGGGCGGGGGTGTCGGGGAAGGCGGCAGAGGGCTCGCTTGGGCGGCGGTGTCGGTGTCGCGGGCTCGGCGGTCAGGGTCTGTTCGGGAAGCCGTGGGGTAGGTGGTGTCGGGATCACCTCGGCCGGGTCCTGCTCGACAGACCGCTGAGCAGGTATGAACGCGATCACCTCAGCCGGGGCCGCGAAGGCGAGTGAGATGCCCGGCTCGCCGCCCACGGGCGCTATGCGTAATCCCACCCTTGCCACGCCAACCGTCGGAAGCCGCACGATCCCAGGCGCTCTGAGAGAGAGAAAGTCACTCAGTAACGCAGAAAGCCGCTCCTGATCTCTCAGGAACGGCCCTCTACCTCGGGACATTCAACGTCGGGGTGACAGGATTTGAACCTGCGGCCTCTTCGTCCCGAACGAAGCGCGCTACCAAGCTGCGCCACACCCCGGTCACACGTCCGGTCTTGCTCGTGCTTGGGAAAGTCTAGCGGACTTCGTGGGTGCTTGCGTCGCCGCGCCGACGGGGCACCAGGGTCAGCAGGCTGGCCTCGGGGTAGCAGGCGAAGCGGGCCGGAGCGTAGGGGCTGGTGCCGAGGCCGGCGGAGACGTGGAGGTAGGCGGAGTCGTGGCGGCTCATGCCCTTGACCCGGGTCCGGTCGATGCCGCAGTTGGTGACCAGGGCGCCGTAGAAGGGGATGCAGAGCTGGCCGCCATGGGTGTGACCGGCGAGCAGCAGCTGGTAGCCGTCGGCGGCGAAGCGGGTCATGTTACGGGGCTCCGGCGAGTGCATCACCCCCAGCCGCAGGTCGGCCTCGGCCGGGGCGGGGCCGGCGATCAGGTCGTAGCGGTCGCGGTTGATGTGGGAGTCGTGGATGCCGCCCACCGCCATGTCAAGATCGCCGACCTTGACCCGGGCGGTGGTGTTGTTCATGTCGAGCCAGCCCTCGGCGGCCATGGCGGTGCCCAGTTCCTCCCAGGGAAGCGTGGGGATCTTCTGGCCGTAGTCGGCCTTGGAGGTGCGCCAGAGATAGCGCAGCGGGTTCTTCGGCTTCGGCTCGTACATGTCGTTGGAGCCGTAGACGAACAGTCCCGGACGCGACAGCAGGGGCTCCAGGGCATGCATCAGGGGCGTGATCGCGTCGGGGTGCGCGATGGAGTCGCCGGTGTTGACCACCAGGTCGGGGTGGAGGGCTCCGAGCGAGCGGACCCAGTCGATGAGCATCCGCCTGCCGGGGGTGAGGTGCAGGTCGGACAGATGCAGGACGCGCACCGGACGCTGCCCCGGCTCCAGCACGGGCACGTCGAAGCGGCGCAGCCGGAACGCGTTGCGCTCGATGACCGAGGCGTACGCGAGGCCGGCCAGGCCGACGCCGAACAGGGACAGGGGCACCGCGGCTGCTTTCCTCACCCTCTCATCATGCCCGAGATCGGCCCTCCGGACGGAAACTCTGGATACAGCGGGGCTGGTGAGGCGGCAAGATGGACCGCATGAGCGCATTGAAGGACAAGCTGAAGGCCGATCTCACGGCCTCCATGAAGAGCAGGGACGAGATCCGCACCCGCACGATTCGCATGGCCCTCGCGGCCGTGAACGTCGAGGAGGTCTCGGGTAAGGCGGCGCGCGAGCTCACCGACGACGAGATCGTCAAGGTGCTGGCCAAGGAGGCCAAGAAGCGCCGCGAGGCGGCCGAGGCGTTCAGCGGTGCCGGCCGGGCGGAGCAGGCGCAGGCGGAGGTCGACGAGCAGGCCGTGCTGGAGGCGTACCTGCCCGCCCAGCTCTCCGACGAGGAGCTCGCCGCCCTCGTGGACGAGGCCGTCGCCGAGAGCGGTGCCTCCGGGCCGCAGGCCATGGGCCAGGTCATGAAGATCGTGAACCCGAAGGTCGCCGGGCGCGCCGAGGGCGGTCGCGTCGCACAGGCCGTACGGGCGCGCCTCGCGTCCTCCTGACCCGAGGCCGTGGCGGCACGCACGATACCTCTCCGGGTAAGGCCGGAGCCCTCCGCGCCGGACCTTCGAAGGGTCGGGCGAGGAGGGCTCCGATGTCCCGAGGGACGGGCCTAGGGGATGACCGGGGGGATCGTGATGCCGCCGTTGACCTCCCGGTCGCCGCCGCCCGAGGGCGGACCGTCACCGCCGCCGCGACCGCGACCGTCACCGCGACCGCCACGGTCGCCACGGTCACCGTCGTCACCCCGGTCGGACTTCGGCGGCGGCTTGGGCGCGCACCGGTTGCCGGTGCAGCCGCCGAAGCGCTCCATGTTCACCGGGGTGAACGAGGTCGCCTCGACGCCCCTGAGCGCGCTGAGCATCGAGTTCTTCCAGATCGGGCCGGCGATCGAGGCGCCGTACACGTAGCTGTAGTAGCGCCCGCCGATGGTCACGCCGATCAGGTCGTGCCCGAAGGCGCCGCGCGGGTCACCGACGCTCACCGCGGAGGCGAGGTCGGGAGTGAACCCGGCGAACCAGGCGGCGGTGTAGGCGTCGGTGGTGCCGGTCTTGCCCGCCGCGTCGCGGCCGATGCCGCCGACCTGGCTCATCGTGCCCTTGGTGAAGACCCCGGACATGATGTGGGTGGCCGCGTCGGCGACCTCCTCGTCCAGGACCTGCTTGCACTTGGGCTTGTACGACGTCTTCTTGCCCTCGCGGTCGGTGCTCTCGGTGATCACCATCGGCCTGCAGTAGGTGCCGCGGGCGGCGATCGTCGCGTAGGCGGCGGAGACGGTCACCGGGTCCATCTCGTTGATGCCGAGCGTGAAGGTCTCGAACTCCTTCAGCGGGGCGCCGTCGGCGCGCTGGATGCCCAGGCTCTTGGCCATCTTCACCGTCTCGCAGAGGCCGACCTCCTGCTCCAGGCGCATGAAGAAGGTGTTCACCGAGCCCAGGGTGCCGGTGGTCAGGGTGTTGAAACCGCCGGGGCCCTCACTGGAGTTGGTGACGGTGTGGCTGGGCTCGCCGACCGCGTTGCCCTTGCAGTCGCGGAACGCGCTGTGGCTGGGGGCCTGGTAGCCGGTGCCGGTGTTGAAACCGTCGTTCAGCTTCATACCCTTGGCGAGGGCCGTCAGCAGGGTGAAGGGCTTGAACGTGGAGCCGGCCTGGAAGCCCGCTCCGCCACCGTGCAGCCGGTCGCCGACGAGGTTGTAGCTGATCTCGTTCTTCTTCGGGTTCCCGCCGAACTTCCGGCTGGCGGCCATCGCCTTGATGGCGCCGGTGCCGGGGACGACCATCGCCTGCGAGGCGACCGGCTTGTCGCTGGCGTGGACGAACTGCCGGATCGCCTTCTCCGAGGCCTTCTGCGCCTTCGGGTCGAGCGTCGTCTTGATCGTCAGGCCGCCTCGCTGGAGCAGCCTCTCCCGTTGCTTGCGGGTCTTGCCGAAGTCCTCGTTGGAGGCGATCTCCTGCTGCACGTAGAGGCAGAAGTAGGGGTAGTCGCTCACCTCGCAGCCGCCGGGAGCCGAGATGTTCTTGAAACCGAGCTTCTTCTTCTTGGCCTCTTCGGCTTCCTGCGTTGTGATCTTGCCGAGCTCGGCCATCCGGCTCAGCACGATGTTGCGCCGCTCAAGCAGCCGCGCGCGGGCGGCCTTTCCCGCCCCCGGGTCGGTCCGGCTCGGGTTCTGCACGGCTCCGGCCAGGGTGGCCGCCTCCCACAGGGTCAGCTTGGAGGCGGGCTTGTCGAAGAAGCGCCTGGACGCGGCCTGGATGCCGTAGGCTCCCGCGCCGTAGTAGGAGATGTTCAGGTAGCGCTCAAGGATCTCCGACTTGGTGTACTTCTCCTCGACCGCCAGCGCGTAGCGCAGCTCGTTGAGCTTGCGGGAGAACGTCGCCTCGATGGCGGCGTCCTGCTCCTCCTTGGTCTCCGCCGCGTTGAGCAGCACGAGCTTGACGTACTGCTGCGTGATGGAGGAGCCACCCTGGACGACCCCGCCGCCTGAGACGTTCCGCACCGCCGCGCGGAAGGTGCCTTCCAGGTCGATCGCCCCGTGCTCGTAGAACCTGGTGTCCTCGATCGCCACGATCGCCGTCTTCATGACGTCGGCGACCTGGTCGAGCTTCACCGACTCGCGGTTCTCGAAGTAGAACTGGGCGAACTGCTTGCCGTCCGCATCGAGCAGGGTGGTCTTCTCCGCGAGGGGAGGTTCCTTGAGCTCCTCGGGGAGAAGACGCAGCTCGTTCGTCGCCGCGTTCACGGTCATCCCCGCGCCACCCACCGCCGGAAGCGCCACCGCGGCGACGAGCACACCTGTGACAGCCGCCGCGCCGAGCAGCTTCAGCACATTGCCGACCGCCGACCCCTGATCTTTGCCTTGAGCTTGCACGAGTCCCAGGGTACGTCGGACGGATAACCCAAACGGTAACGGAACCCTGTTTTGCCATGACTTCGTGCCGTATCGCAGGTGGGTGACTAGTCATTCCCGGCCAGATGGCCGTGGATGACCATGTGAGAATTTGGTCCCGCCGGGGTCTGTCGGCCTGAACGTCTGGTTGCGTACGGTCTCTTTCTGCAGCAATTGAATACCGAGGCCCGACGCCCGCGCCCGTCGGCCCAAGTCACGACTGACCACCTAAGGGGAGTGGGGTCGAATGTGGATCACGGATTGGACCTCCCGTGCGGCCTGTAAGGGTGCGGATCCTGACGCTTTGTTCGTTCAGGGTGCTGCCCAGAACCGAGCAAAGCTGATCTGCCGAGGATGCCCGGTCCGGACCGAGTGCCTCGCCGATGCGCTGGACAATCGCATCGAGTTCGGGGTGTGGGGCGGGATGACCGAGCGCGAACGCCGAGCGCTGTTGCGTCGGCGACCGGATGTCGACTCCTGGCGGGACCTGCTGGAGTTGGCCAAAGAAGAATATGAGCGGACGAATGAGCTGATAGCCGGCTGAGTTCGCGCCGATCCCGTACGGCTGGCGCCGGGCGCCAGCCGTACACGCATGTCACGGGTCGGCGAACGCGCGCCGCACGGCTCGGCAGGCCGCCGTGACGGCTACTGGGCGGCCAGCAGGTCGCCCACCTCGCGCAGCCCTTCCAGGTCGTGCACGTCCTGCGACATGGCGGGGACCCGCGCGACGGGCACCGTGGGATGGGCGGAGATGAAGTGCTCCTGCTCACGTTGCTCGCGAGCGGCCAGCTGCATCCGGTCCGCGTGCAGCCGCAGTACGGCGGAGGTGAGCTCGTGCTCGCCGCGCGCCTCCAGGTCTTCGGCGGCGGCGGTGCTCCGCGCCCCGGACAGCACGGCCGCGGGCGAGCGGTGCACCCGGTTGACCACGAGACCCGCCAGGGGCATGCGCTCCTCGGCCAGCCTCTCCACGAAGTAGGACGCCTCGCGTATCGCGTCGCGCTCGGGCGAGGCCACGACGAGGAACGCCGTTCCGGGGGCCTGCAGGAGCCGGTAGGTCTGGTCGGCCCGCGCCCTGAAACCGCCGAAGACGGCGTCCAGCGCGGACACGAACGTCTGCAGGTCCTTGAGTACCTGCGCGCCCAGCAGCTTGGTCAGCGCTCCGGCGACGATGCCGAAACCCGCGTTGAGCAGCTTGAACGCGCTCCGCCCGCCGGCCTTGGCGGGGGCCATGAGCAGCCGGATGAGCCGGCCGTCAAGGAAGCGGCCGAGCCGCTCGGGGGCGTCCAGGAAGTCGAGCGCGGAGCGGGACGGAGGGGTGTCGACGATGATCAGATCCCAGTCGTCCGACCGCCGGAGCTGGCCCAGCTTCTCCATGGCCATGTATTCCTGCGTGCCGGCGAAGCTGGACGAGAGGGACTGGTAGAAGGGGTTCGTCAGGATCTGGCGAGCTCGCTCGGGGTCGGCGTGCGCCTCGATGATCTCGTCGAAGGTCCGCTTCATGTCGAGCATCATGGCGTGCAGCCGCCCCTCGCCCTCGACGCCCACGACGAGCCTGGGGGTGTTGTCGAGTTCGGTGAGTCCCATCGACTGCGCCAGCCGCCGCGCGGGGTCGACCGTGAGCACCACGGCGGAACGGCCGCGCTCGGCCGCGCGCAGTCCCAGGGCCGCGGCGGTGGTGGTCTTCCCGACGCCGCCGGAACCGCAGCAGACGATGATCCGCGTGTGCGGGTCGTCGATGATCGCGTCAAGGTCGAGGACCGGAGGGGTCTTCACGCTGCTCCTTGGGTGCGGATCGATTCCGCCAGCTCGTACAGCCCGGACAGATCCACCCCGTCGGCCAGCAACGGCAGCTCGTAGCGGGGGCGTGCGGCCTCCTCCAGCGCCAGCCTCTCGTCCCGCTCCAGCTCGGTGCGGCGGGCGTGCTCGGCGATCTCCTCGGCCAGGGCATCGGCCACCGTGACCGCGGCGGAGCCGCCGTCGGTGAGTCCCGCGGCCTTGAGGCCGAGCACCAGCTCCGCCGGGTCGAACCGGTTCTCGGCGGCGGCCTCCAGGACGGAGTCGGGCAGCAGCGACTCGCGAACCATGTTGATGAAGATCCCCCCGGGCGGGAGCCCGGCGGTGCGGAGCTCGCTCAGGCCGTCCAGGGTCTCCTGGACCGGCATCTCCTCCAGGAGCGTGACGAAGTGCACGGCGGTCTCCGGAGAGGAGACGACACCGTTCACCAGGTCGGCATGGTTCTTGATCGGGCCGACCCTGGCCAGCCCCGCGACCTCGTTGGTGACGTTGAGGAAGCGCACGATCCTGCCGGTCGGCGGCGCGTCCAGCACGACCGCGTCGTAGACCCTCTTGCCGTCCTTGCCCTTGCGCCGGACGGCCTCGCTCGTCTTGCCGGTGACCAGGACATCGCGGAAGCCGGGGGCGATGGTGGTGGCGAAGTCGACGATGCCGATCTTGCTGAGTGCCCTGCCGGCCCTGCGCATGCCGTAGAACATTTCAAGGTACTCGAGCATCGCCTCTTCGGGGTCGATGGCCAGCGCGTAGACGTCCCCGCCGTCGGGTGCGACGGCGATCTTGCGCTCCTCGTAGGGCAGCGGCGGCAGGTCGAAGACCTGGGAGATCCCCTGGCGGCCCTCGACCTCGACCAGCAGGACCTTGTCGCCGCCCGCCGCGAGGGCGAGCGCGAGTGCGGCGGCCACCGTCGTCTTACCGGTGCCACCCTTGCCGGTGACGACGTGAAGGCGTACGCCGTCCCAATCGGTGTCGCGAGCTCTCACCTTTCGAAGGCTACCCAACGGTTACTTGACAACTCTCCGGCGCCTTCCCCGGTAGTCCTCAAACGGCATCGTTGCCCGGCGGGCCCGAGCCGGGAGCGGGCTCCTGCCCTGAGGGCGGCCGGGGAGCCTCTTTCGCCGATCACGCTGGTCAGTAAGGCGGCGTGGGCCGGACGGCCCGAAGCCGAACCCGTCCGAAGCCGGAGGCGCGGCCCGGGGAGCCGTGCGGGGCCCTCTCGCTAATCGATCGGATCCGGAAAGTAAATATGTAGATTCTCACAGCGGACCGCCCTGATCATCGGCCCGCCTCCGGCGGTACCGGGTGGCGGGCATGAGCCATGCCGGGCGCTCGCGGACCCGTAGTGGGCCGCTCACCGGGAGCCGTCTCGCTAATGTGTCCCGCATGACGAAATGGGAGTACTCGACAGTGCCGCTGCTGGTACATGCGACGAAGCAGATTCTCGACAACTGGGGCCAGGACGGCTGGGAGCTCGTCCAGGTCGTGCCGGGGCCCAACCCCGAGCAGCTGGTCGCCTACCTGAAGCGGCCCAAGCAGTGACGGCCGAGGAGAGGCTGGCGGAGCTGGGCCTGACCCTGCCGGAGGTGGTGCCGCCGCTGGCGGCGTACGTCCCGGCGGTGCGTTCCGGTGACCACGTCTACACCTCGGGGCAGCTTCCGGTGGTGGACGGCAAGCTGAAGGCCAGCGGGAAGGTCGGCGCCGAGGTGGGCGTCGAGGACGCCTACGAGCTCGCGAGGATCTGCGCGCTCAACGCCCTCGCCGCGGTCGCGTCGGAGGCCGGAGGACTGTCGAACATCGTGCGGATCGTCAAGGTGGTCGGGTTCGTGGCCAGCGCCCCGGGCTTCACCGGCCAGCCGCAGGTCGTCAACGGCGCCAGCGAGTTGCTCACCGCGGTGCTCGGTGACGCGGGCAGGCACGCCAGGAGCGCGGTCGGTGTCGCCGTTCTCCCGCTGGACGCGCCGGTCGAGGTCGAGGTGATCGCCGAGGTCCGCTGAGGTCGGGTGGACACCCCGGCGTCAGCGAGGCCCTGACGGCCGCGAGGGCACACCGACGGTCGAAGGGGGGCGAGAGCTCGCCGGGAGCCGTGGAGGTGCCGTGGGGCCCGCCGGGGGCCGGCCTCCCGGCGCCCCATCCGCCGGGGCGGCGCACCGGGAGGCGGGCGCCGGGAGGGACCCCGCGATTGTCCGGGGCGGTGCCGTGCCACATGATGGACCCGGCAACCGAGTGATGTTCTGGCGGAGGGTCTCAAATGGGCGGTATCCCGCTTCCCGGCGAGTTCGGTGAGCGTGCACGCGACATTCTGGCCGGGCGGATCGCGCCGGTCCCCGCGCGAGATGCCGCCACCGTGGTCATCCTCCGCGAGGACGCCGGTCAGGTGGAGGTCTACCTGCTGAGGCGCAAGGCGAGCATGGCCTTCGCCGCCGGGGCCTACGTCTTCCCCGGCGGGTCGGTCGACCCGCGCGACACCGACCAGGAGATCACCTGGGCCGGTCCTTCGCCCGCGGCCTGGGGCGAGGTCTTCCGCGCGGACGAGCAGACCGCGCGGGGCCTGGTGTGCGCCGCCGTGCGGGAGACGTTCGAGGAGTCGGGGGTACTGCTGGCCGGGCCGTCCGCGGAGTCCGTCGTGGCCGACACCACCGGTGACGACTGGGAGGCCGACCGGCTCGCCCTGATCGGCCGGACCCTGTCCTTCGCCGACTTCCTCGGCAGGCGCGGCCTGGTCCTCCGCTCCGACCTGCTCCGCCCCTGGGCCCACTGGATCACTCCCGAGGTGGAGAACAAGCGCTTCGACACCCGCTTCTTCGTCGCGGCGCTCCCGCCGGGCCAGCTCACCCGCGACGTCGGCGGTGAGGCCGACCAGGTGGTCTGGGTCCGGCCCGCCGACGCGCTCGGCCAGGGGAGGGCGGGCCAGATCTTCCTGATGCCCCCGACCCATCGCACGCTCACCGAGCTGTGCGCCTACGACAAGGTCTCCGAGACGCTCGCGGCCGAGCGTGAGATCGTGACCTTCATGCCCAAGATCGCCGAAGTGGACGGTGAGATGCGCATCGTGCTCGACGACGACTACGAGTTCGGCGGTTCGCGGTGAGCGGGCTGCGGATCCCCCTGGAGGGGCCCGACGGTGCGGGTACGGAGCACGCGCTCAACCTGCTCGCCCCCAACCCCTCCGAGATGACCCTGGACGGTACCAACACGTGGGTGATCGGCCTCGGTGAGGAGGTGCTGGTCGTCGACCCCGGCCCCGATGACGAGGAGCATCTGGCGCGGGTCGCCGGCCATCTGGAGGGCCGTCGGGTCGCCACGATCCTGCTGACCCACGGGCACCACGACCACAGCGGCGGTGCCGCGAGGTTCGCCGGGCTGGTCGGCGCGCCCGTCAGGGCGCTGGACCCCGCGCACCGGCTGGGTGAGGAGGGGCTGGGCGACGGCGACGTGCTCACCGTCGGGGACCTGGAACTGCACGTGGTGGGCACGCCGGGCCACTCGTTCGACTCGCTCTGCTTCTGGTTGCCGCGGGACAGGGCGATCCTCACCGGCGACACCGTGCTCGGCCGCGGCACCACCGTGATCGCCTCGGACGGTGACCTGGCCGACTACCTGCGCTCCCTCGACCTGCTCAGAGCGAAGGCCGAGCAGGTCGGGGCGGAGGCGCTGCTGCCCGGTCACGGTCCGGTGCTCCCCGACCCGATCGGCACGCTCGACGGCTACGTCGCGCACCGGCGGCGGCGGTTGGACCAGATCCGGGAGGCCAGGGAACGGGGGGCGAGGACGCCCCGCGAGATCGTCGAGATCGTCTACGCGGAGGTGGACAGGTCCCTCTGGTTCGCCGCCGAGATGTCGGTTCGCGCGCAGCTCGCCTATCTGGACGGCTAGGCCCGCCTCTGGCGGACCCCGCCGTGCTGAGGGCCGGCCGGACAGGGCGTCGTGAACTGGAGGGGGCGGCCGCGGCGAGGTCCCGCCGGGCAGCGGGGGACGGGGCCCGTCAGCGCGAGCGGTTGTGCAGCCGCTCCAGGTCCATGATGACCACGGCCTTGGCCTCGATGCGCAGCCAGCCGCGCTGGGCGAAGTCGGCCAGCGCCTTGTTCACGGTCTCACGGGAGGCGCCGACCAGCTGGGCCAGCTCCTCCTGGGTGAGGTCGTGGTGGACCCGCACGCCGTCGTCGACCCGCTGGCCGAAGCGGTCGGCCAGGTCCAGCAGGGCCTTGGCCACCCGTCCTGGAACGTCGGTGAAGACCAGGTCGGCCAGCACGTCGTTGGTACGGCGGAGGCGCTGGGCCAGGGCGCGCAGCAGGTGCAGGGCGACCTCGGGACGACCGGTCAGCCAGGGGCGCAGGTCGTCGTGTCCGAGCCCGGCCAGCAGGACGTCGGTCAGCGCTGTGGCGGACGCCGTACGGGGACGGGGGTCGAACAGGGAAAGCTCGCCGAACATCTCACTCGGACCGAGCACGCTGAGCAGGTTCTCCCGGCCGTCGGGTGCGGTGCGAGAGAGCTTGATCTTGCCTTCGAGCACCACGTAGAGGCGATCCCCGGTCTCGTTCTCGCTGAAAAGGGTCTGCCCTTTGGCGAGGCGTACCTCGGAGATGCTCGTACGCAGCGCGGCGGCGCTCTCACGGTCGAGCGCGGCGAACAGCGGGGCCTTGCCCAGCACGTCGTCGGAGTTCACAGTGCCTCCCGTTTCACGGCTCACGCAGTCATTGTGACCCATCCCACCGAGCGACTCTGCGGGGGGCCTTGAGCGTAGGCTGTCGGAGTGCTCCGCAAAGTCAGCCCCGGTGGTGAATCCCGGCTCGCTCTGGTCCGTCGAGCTCGGCGAATGGACCGAATCCTGGCGGAGGCCTATCCCGACGCCCATTGCGAGCTCGACTTTCGTGACCCTCTCGAGCTGTTGGTCGCGACCATCCTGTCCGCACAGTGCACGGACAAAAGGGTCAATACGGTCACTCCTGCTCTTTTTATGAAATATCCCACAGCAGAAGACTACGCCGGTGCGGACCGGGCCGAGTTGGAGGGGATCATCCGGCCCACCGGGTTCTTCCGGGCCAAGGCCAACAGCATCATCGGCATGGCCCAGGCCCTGTGCGAGCGTTTCGGCGGCGAGGTCCCCGGGAGGCTCAATGACCTGGTGACCCTGCCGGGGGTCGGCCGCAAGACCGCCAACGTGGTGCTCGGCAACGCCTTCGGGGTGCCCGGCATCACCGTGGACACCCACTTCCAGCGGCTCGTCCACCGCTTCCACTGGACCTCGGAGACCGACCCGGTGAAGATCGAGCGGGTCGTCGCCGAGCTCATCCCGAAGCGCGACTGGACGATGATGTCCCACCGCCTGATCTGGCACGGTCGCCGCGTCTGCCACGCCCGCACGCCGGCCTGCGGAGTCTGCCCGCTCGCCGCGCTCTGCCCCTCGTACGGCATCGGCCCCACGGATCCCGTCCAGGCCGCCAAGCTGGTACGCCCCGGCCCCTTCTCGTGATCTTTTCCGCACCGCTGTGGTAAGACCGCCTCGGGGTCCTGGCGGATCCGCTGACATCCCGCCGGTGCCGGGAAGCGTGGGGCGGGACGCCGTGTTGCAGAGGACCGGAGGTGTGCCCGTGGAAGAGGTTCCCGGATGGTTGGAAACGTTGGCGGAGCGGGTCGCGGGAACGCCGGTGCCCTCAAGGTTGCGCCCGCCGGCGTCCGGCGGGCGGTCGGCCGCGGTGCTGCTGCTCTTTGGTGAGGGGCCACTCGGTCCGGACGTGCTGCTCATCCAGCGGAGCTCGAACGGGCGCACACACGCCGGTCAGCCCGCGTTCCCGGGCGGCGGGGTGGACCCGGAGGACGACGGCCCGATCGCCGCGGCGCTGCGCGAGGCCGTTGAGGAGACCGGTCTCGATCCGACGGGCGTCCGGGTGATCGGGGCCATGCCCGAGCTGTACGTGAGCCGCAGTGACAACCGGGTGACCCCGGTGCTGGCCTGGTGGCACACGCCCTGCGTGGTCCACGCGGCCTCGCCGGACGAGGTGGAGTCGGTGGAGCGGATCCCGATCCGCGAGCTCGTCGATCCGGCCAACCGGATCAGGCTGCGCCATCCGAGCGGTTACTCGGGGCCGGCGTTCCGGGTGCGCGGGCTGCTGGTGTGGGGGTTCACCGCGGGAGTGCTCGACACCGTGCTCGGCCGTTCGGGTTTCGAGCTTCCCTGGGATCACTCACGGATCGAGGACATCCCGCCCGACGTCCTCAACCTCGCGTCCCGTTGACAGGGCCAGGCCGAGGCGAGCCCAGTCGGCCACGTCCCCGTCGGGATCGAGGGTCAGCCGTCTCAGCGCGGCCAGGCCCGTCGGGTCGGGTGGGCTGCCCATGATGTTCGGCAGCGCGTAGGCGGCCCCGTACCTGATCCGGGGGTCGGCGTGTTCGGAGAGGGCGATCACCGACGGCAGCGCGCGGCGGTCCCTGAGGTGGCCGAAGGCGATCAACACCGAGTAGAGCACCAGGCAGTCGTCCTCGCCGACGGACAGGGCGCGGAGCACCGGCAGCGTCCGGTCGACGAAGCCGAGTCGTCCCAGGATGTCGACCCCGAGCATCCGCTCGGCCGCGGTCTTTCCCGAGCAGAGTCTCCGTGCCGCGGTGAAGGTCTCCAGATCGCCCCGTTCCTGCAACCGGGTGATCGCGCGCCAGCGGGCCGCGCCCTCCTGATCTCGCTCCCGTAGCGCGGTCTCGATGAGAGACGCCACGGTCGCCGCTCCTTCGATCATCGCCATCCGGCCACGATAACCGTAGAGACCTCGCAGAAGGTGTGCACGCGCGGGGCGGGGGCTGGATACCGTAAGGGAGTGAGCGGTGATCTCCTCGACCTCATCCTGATCGCCCTGATGGTGGCCTTCGCGGTGTCGGGATACCGCCAGGGGTTCATCATCGGGGCCCTGAGCTTTGTCGGTTTTGTCGGTGGTGGCCTGCTGGGCATGTTCATCGCCCCGCCCATCGCCGGAGCGGTGGTCGACGGTGAGACCGAGCGGGCGCTGCTGGCGATCGTCATCGTCTTCCTCGCCGCCACGATCGGTCAGTTCGCGTCGTCGACGATCGGCGCGGTGGTCCGCAGCCATGTCACCTGGGAGCCCGCCAAGGTCGTCGACGCGGTCGGCGGCACCTTCGCGAGCGCCTTCTCGGTGCTGATCATCGCGTGGCTGATCGGCTCGCTGATCACCTCCTCGCAGTTCACGCTGCTCGGGGAGCAGGTCAGTAAGTCCCTGTTGATCAAAACGGTCGACCAGACGATGCCGAAGCTGGCCAGGGACCTGCAGAAGCCCTTCAGGGACTTCATCGACACCTCCGGCTTTCCCAGGGTGTTCGACGGCATAGCGGGTGGCCAGTTCGTCGAGGTCGCGCCACCCGACCGGAGCGTGACGAAGAGCGCGGCGCTCACCCGGGCCCGCCGGGGCATCGTCAAGGTCCAGGGCGTGGCCTCCAGCTGCCGCAAGCACATCGAGGGCACCGGGTTCGTCTACGCCCAGGACAGGATCATGACGAACGCGCACGTGGTCGCCGGGGTCGACCAGGACCTTCAGGTCATCGACCATCTCAACAACGTCCACTCGGCCCAGGTCGTGCTCTACAACCCCGACAGGGACATCGCGATCCTGCGCGTCCCCGATCTGGACCTGCCGATCCTGCGCTTCGACGGCACGGCCAAGAAGGACGACGACGCCATCGTCGCGGGCTTCCCGCACGGCCAGGGTTACACCATGGAGTCGGCCCGGATCAGGGACCGGCAGAAGGCTCAGGGCCCCAACATCTACGAGCACAAGACCGTCAACCGGGATGTCTACTGGATCCGCGGCCTGGTCCGGCAGGGCAACTCCGGCGGGCCGCTGCTCACCCCCGACGGCAGGGTCTACGGCGTCGTCTTCGCGGCGGCCACCGACAGGGCGGAGACCGGCTTCGTGCTGACCGCCGCCGAAGTGGCGCCGGACGCCGAAGACGGCTCCAAGCTGTCCAACCGGGTGAACACCCAGGAGTGCACCCGGAGCTGATCAAGCCCCCGGATCCGCCCCCCTGGGGGGAACCCGGTGCCGGATCAGGTCTCTGATCACCGCGATGGCCGCTTCGGCGTCCAGGTCGTCCAGCTTTCCGACCGCCACGGCCATCTCCTCGTACGGCGTGCCGTACCGGCTGATCCGGTCGGCGCCCCGGGCGAACAGCGTCGCGGCTCCGCCGCGGTTGCCCCGCTGCAGGTGGGTGAGGCCCACGCAGATCTGCGCCAGCCCCTGCCACAGCTCGCGCTCCTGGGCGGGGGAGTTCTTCCAGCGGCCTTCCAGCACCTCGTGGGCGTGGAACGGGCGTCCCTCGCCGAGCAGCCGGTGAGCCTCGGAGACGGCCTCCTCCGCGCTTGGCGCGTAGTCGTCCGGGATGCGTTCCACGCCCTCCGCGCCGTACGGAAGCGGCCTCCCGAACGCGTCGCGAGGACGCCGGTTGCGCGGTCTCCCGTCGGCGTCCCGGTCCCGCCCGTTCACCGGTCGGGCTCCGGATCGGACAGCCAGGCGACGAGCTCGGCGTCGAACTCCTCCGGGCACTCCTCGTGCGGGAAGTGCCCGGCGCCCTCGATCAGCCGCCACCGGTAGGGGGCGGCCACGTAGCGGCCCGAGCCCTGGGCGGTGCGGGGCAGGACGTGCCGGTCGAACGCGCCGTGCACCTGCAGAGTCGGTACGTTGATCTGGGCGCGCATGGCCCTGGCGTAGCGCCACCCGTCCGGGCGGAGCTGGGAGCGGCCGAACCAGCGGTGGTACTCCAGCGCGCAGTGCGAGACGTTGGGGATGCGGAACGCGTCGCGGTAGGTCTTCGCCACCTCCTCCTGCGGCCAGCCGGGAGCCGACCACTTCTCCAGCAACTGCCCCACCATGGCGCCGGAGTCGGCGGTCAGGCGTCGCTCGGGAAGCAGCGGCAGCTGGAATCCCAGCGCGTAGCGAGCCGCCCTGAACTGGCCGAACGGCTCGGTGAACAGCGCGGTGCGGAGCCGGCGGGGGTGCGGCGCGGAGACGGCGACCAGCCGCAGGACCGCCTTCGGGTCCTTCACGGCCATGGTCCAGGCGAGCAACCCGCCCCAGTCGTGGCCGACGACGATCGCGGAGCTCTCGCCCAGCGCCCTGACCAGCCCGGCCGCGTCGGCGGCCAGGGTGTACAGGTCATAGCCACGGGGCGGCTTGTCACTGGCGCCGTAGCCACGCAGATCGACGGCGACGGCGCGGTAGCCCGCTGCCGGAAGCGAGACAAGTTGGTTGCGCCAGCTCCACCAGAACTGCGGGAATCCGTGGAGCAGCAGTACGAGGGGGCCCGTACCGGCCTCCACGACGTGGAAGCGGGTGCCTCCGGCATGGACCGAGTGGTGGGTCCACGGACCCTCCAGCCTGACCATGGACTCGTCGGGTCTGCTCACTGGCCCGGTCTCACCGGATCGCGATGGCCGCCCACCTGACCGGCCGTGACCGGAGCGGCGGGAACGGCGTCGACCTCGGCTCCGCTCTTGATGGTCTTGAGTGAGTGCAGGGTCCGCCGCATTCCGGTCAGGCCCTTGAGCCGCCGGATGCCGACGAAGACCAGCAGCCCGGCCACGATCAGATAGAACACGGTGACGATCAGGAAGGCGAGCCAGGTCCACAGGCCCGCGGCGACCAGGCCGTAGGCGATCGCGAACGAGGCGAGGATCAGGCACAGGTGGGCCATGAACGCCGCGGCGCCGAAGAGACCCGCCGCCACGCCGACCCGCTTGGCATCGAACCTGAGCTCTGCCTTGGCCAACTCGATCTCGGCGCGGACCAGTGTGGATATGTGGTCACTGGCCGCGGCGACCAGTGCGCCCAGCGACTCCTCCTGTGGCTCCGCGGGCGGAATATGTGTCATGGACGGTCTCCTATCGAGGGCCTCTGTCAAACATCATGCTGCGCCCTGAGGCGGTCGTGCACGCACACCCGCGGCGGGATCGTCACCGGAGCCGGTGTCGCGAGCACCACTGTGGTTATCGCGCATGTGTCATCGAATATCTGCGTCGTCAAGACATCAGACTTTAGTCCGGCGGTACCGGGCTGGTGAGGTCCCGGCCGTCCGGTGGCGGGAATCCGCACCACCGGGCGTGCCTTCGGGCCGGCCGGACGTGGAGGCCGGGCAGGATCGCCGGCTGGTTCTCCGCCCGCCGTCCTTGATCAGGGCGGCGGCGGGCTGTTTCGGTTCCGGCGCCGGACGACGACACCGGTGGGGAGGTTGTCACGGCCGGGGGCTACCCCGGCGGTGGGCCGGCGAACATCGCGGCGGCGATGGGGGAGCCGGCCCCGGGTGGGCCAGGGTCTCCCTCAACCACGGGTTCCCGGCTCGGATCATGGTCCCGAACGCCCCCGGTGTGCACAACACCAAGTGGG
>NZ_JBEXGU010000178.1:0-18806 GCF_040607515.1 Streptosporangium sp. NPDC005286
GTCTGGGGCCTGGCTTGGGGACGGGGCCGGGCTTGGGGCCTGGCTTGGGGACGGGGCCGGGTTTGGGAGCCGGGCCGGGGCTGGATCCGGGACCGGGCTTGGGACCTGGCTTGGGACCAGGGCCAGGCTTGGGAGCCGAACCTGGGCCGGCCCCGGGGCCAGGCTTGGGGCCGGGGCCGGGGCCAGGGCCAGGGCCAGGGCCAGGGCCGGGTTTGGGAGCCGGGCCGGGTTTAGGGGCGGGACCGGGCCTCGGACCCGGCTTGGGGACGGGCCGGCTTCCGGGTTCCGTCCCGCCTCCGGTGGACTGATCTCCTGATCGGCCGCTGGATGGTCGGTCGTCCGACATGATGAGGCCCCCCTCGGCGATTCGCGCTTCTCATCTGGGACTTTCCCATCCGGTAGCGGTCCTCCTCGCGAGACGGCGACGCACCTGACAAGATCTCGCCACTTTCGTGACCGCATCTGGTCATGGATGCGAAACTTTGCACGGAAGCCGGGACGCGGTCCGCCGCCCCGGGCGCCATCACCACCGTGCCCGTGGCGCTCGGTATCGATCGGATCAGCAGGCGCTCAGCCGACCAGCAAAGTGTCTAGTGTCCGTATATATCCGCTTCGGGCGGCAGATCTGCCGCCCGCCCGACCATCCATGCGAGGATGCCCAAACGTGAAGATAATCATCAAAATACTGGTGGTGGCCGCCGCCCTGTGGGCGGCGACCCGGCTCGTGGACGGCATCACGGTGTCCGCGCAGACCCCCGTCAAGGAGATCGGCACGCTCCTCGCCGTCGCCCTGGTGTTCGGGATCGTCAACACCGTTCTCAAGCCCATCATCAAGACGCTCGGCTGCGCCTTCTACATCCTCACGCTGGGCCTGTTCGCCCTGGTCGTCAACGCCGGGCTGCTCCTGCTGACCAGCTGGATCGCCAAGGAGCTCAGCCTGCCCTTCCACGTGGAGGGCTTCTGGCCCGCGTTCTGGGGCGCGATCGTCATCGGCCTGGTCAGCTGGATCCTCGACCTGATCCTCGACGCGATCGTCGGCGACTGAGCCGATGGTCGTCCTCCTTGACGGCGCCCACCTGACCTGCGAGCAGGTCGATCGGGCGGCTCACGGCTCCGGGGTCGCGCTGGGCTCCACGGCCCGCGCGCGGGCGGCATGGCGGACGGCCGCCCTGCTCGAAGGGCCGGTGTACGGCCGGACCACCGGTGTGGGCGCCAACAAGGACGTGGAGACCGAGGCCGCCGGTCTCGGCCTGCTCCGCAGCCACGCGGGCGGCGCAGGACCGCGGATCGAGGAGTTCCGTGCCCGCGCCACCCTCGTCGTCCGCCTCAACCAGTTGCTCGCCGGCGGCTCGGGGGTCGACCCCGCACTCCTGCCGGTACTCGCCGCCGCCGTCAACCGGGGCCTGACCCCGCCGATCCGCACCTACGGCGCCATCGGCACCGGCGACCTCACCGCCCTGGCCACCACCGCGCTCTGCCTGGTGGGCGAACTTGCCTGGAGACCTCCCTCCAGGAGCGCACAGACCGAGGGCGCACAGACCGGACCCCCCGCCGGAACGCGGGCCGACGAGCCCGTACCCCGGTTCGCGCTCGCCGCCGGTGACGCGCTGCCGTTCATCAGCTCGGGTGCGGCGACCCTGGCGGACGCGGCACTGGCCTGCCATCGCCTGGGAGTCCTGCTGTCCGCCGCCACCGCGGTCGCGGCCCGCTCCTTCCTGGCCGTCGAGGCCTCGCTGGAACCGCTCTCCCCCGTCGTGCAGCGCGGCCCCGAGCAGACCTCGGTCGCGGCCGAGCTGCGCGACCTGGTCGGCGCCACCAGCCCGCGCCGCGTGCAGGACCCGTACGGCTACCGCGCCTTCCCGCAGGTCCACGGGGCCGCACTCGACGCTCTTCGCCACACGGAGCGGACCGTCGCCGAGGAGATGAACGCGGCCCCGGAGAACCCGTTGATCGCCGACGGCCGGGCCTGGCACAACGGCAACTTCCACTCGGCGCGGGTCGCGCTCGCCCTCGACGCCCTGCGGGCCGCGCTCGTGCAGACCGCGACGATGAGCGCCGCCAGGCTCGCCACCCTGAACGACCCGGACCACACGGGGCTGCTCCCCTTCCTCGCCGAGCGCCCCGGCGGCTCCGGGGTGATGATCCTCGAATACGTCGCGCACTCCGCCCTGGCCGAGCTGCGCCATCTGGCCGCCCCCGTCACCCTGGGCGGCGCCGTGCTCTCCCTGGGGACCGAGGACCACGCGAGCTTCACCCCGCAGGCGGCCCGCTCCGCGCTCGCCGCCGTCGAGCCGCTGGAGATCGTCCTGGCCTGCGAGCTGGTGGCCTCCGTACGGACCCTGCGCCTGCGCGGCGTCCCCTGCGACCTGCCCCTCGATCCCGCGCTGGACGACCGCCCGCTGGACGCCGACCTCGATGTGGCACGCGGGCTCCTGCCCGGCCTCGCCGTTCGCTGACTCCCCGCCGGTCAGCCGACCGAGCCGCGCTCGTGGAGCTGGGGGGCCTGGACGATGCGGCGGCGGCGCGGGTTGCCGTCGGCGGCGGCCACCACCATCCGGACGGCGGCGCGGACGATGCCGTCGATGTCCCAGTCGACGGTGGTCAGGCCGGGGGTGAGCAGACCCGACATGGGGTGGTCGTCGTAGCCCATCACCGACACCTCCGACGGGATGACCAGCCCCCGTTCGGCCGAGGCCGCGTAGACGCCGTAGGCGATCGAGTCGGCGAAGCAGAAGAACGCCCGGTGCCCGGCGTCGAGCATCTCGCCGGCGACCCTGGTGGCGGATGCCGGCGACTGCGGGGCGGTGACCAGCTCGATGTCCAGATCCAGCCGCCCGGCCTCGGCCATGACGTGCACGTCGGCGGGTCTGTCGGGGGTGCTGGCCCTGGTCGAGGTGAGGACGGCCAGGCGCCGGTGCCCCCGCTCGCGCAGGTGTTCCAGGGCCAGGGTCACCCCGGCCCTGTTGTCGAAGACGACCTCGCCCGCGGCGCGCGCTCCGGCCAGCGCGTCACCGATCGACACCACCGGCAGCCCCTCGCACAGCTCGGCCCAGAGCGGTGCCGCGGGGTCGACCGGCTGCACGATCAGCGCGTCCACCCGCTGGTCGCGGAGCTGCCTGGCGAGCGTGTGCTCCCTGGCGGGGTCACCCGCGGCGTCCAGGATCAGGGCGTAGCGGTCGTTGTCCTTGAGCGCGCGGCCGATGCCGACGGCCAGCGCCTGCTGCCAGAGATCCTCCAGCGAGCCGCAGAGCAGGCCGATCATGCCGGTTCTGCCGCTGGCCAGCGCGCGGGCGATGGGATCGGCCTCGTAGCCGAGCTCGGCCGCGGCCTGGCGCACCCGCTCGATGGTCTCCTCCGAGACCTGCATGCCGCGCAGCGCGTACGAGACGGCGGCGGGTGACAGGCCGGTGGCCTTCGCCACCTCACGTATGGTCGCTCGTTTCCGAGGCTGGGGCATCGGACCAGCCTATTCCTCAGGACCTCTGGGAGCGCGCTCCAGGGCGGATCACATCTTTCCGGAGGTATTGACACAATAGTAGGTGAAACGGTTCACTGAAACGGTTCACTGAACCGTGTCACTGTTGGATGTACCATGGTGAGAGCGGTTACCTATATTGTAGGTAGGGAATACCTCGATAGTCCGGGAGGAGGGCGGTTGTGACCGTCGACGTTCACCAGCATTTGTGGACGCCCGCGTTCGTCGACGCGCTCAGGCGCCGCACGGCCGCCCCCCGCCTCGACGGCTGGACCCTCCACACGGACGGCGAGCCCCCCTACCAGGTCAACCCCGCGGACCACGATCTCGCCGCGCGCCTCGCGCTGAACTCGGACCTCGCCCTGGCCCTGGTGTCGCTGTCCAGCCCGCTCGGCATCGAGTCGCTGCCGCCCGAGGACGCCTGGCCGATCATCGACGCCTACCACGAGGACGCCCTCGCCCTGCCCGCGCCGTTCGGCGCCTGGGCGGCGACCTGCCTCAGCGAGATCGATCCGGACAGGCTCGCCAGAAGCCTCGACACCCGGCATGCGGGGCGGAGGTTCGCCGGGCTCCAGCTGCCCGCGACCGCCATGCGCGACGCCGCGGGCCTGGCCAGGGTCGCCCCGCTGCTCGACGCGCTCACCGAGCGCGACCTGCCGCTCTTCGTGCACCCCGGCCCCGCCCCCGAGGCCGAGGAGCCCGAGGGGGCCGGGGTGCCCGGCTGGTGGCCCGCCGTCGTGCCGTACGTGCAGCAGATGCACGCCGCCTGGTACGCCTTCGCCGCCTTCGGCCGGGCCCGCCACCCCCGCCTGCGGGTCTGCTTCTCGCTGCTCGCCGGGCTGGCCCCGCTCCACTCCGAGCGCCTGGCCAACCGCGGCGGGGAGGGCCGGGGGCAGGTCGACCCCGGCATCTTCCTGGAGACCTCCTCCTACGGCCCGCGCGCCATCGACGCGATCATCCGCGAGCTCGGCGTCGACGTCGTGGTCAGCGGTTCCGACCAGCCCTATGCCGCCGCCCCGGACCCGGGACTCGGCGACGCCGCCTGGCACGCCATCGCGGTCACCAATCCCAACCGTCTGCTGAATCGAAAGGAGTCGCGTTAGTGAACCAGTCCCAGGGCCGTGAGAGCTGTGCGCTCCCGGCGACGACGGCCCCGAACGGCGAGATCGCCAGGCGAGTGGACAGCCACGGCTCCAAGCCGTCCGGCGGTGAGTCCTCATGAGCTACGAGGCCCTGCCCGCCCGCGCCCTCGACCGGCGCGAGCTGCTCGACCTGGTCAACGAGCTGGCCGCCGACCCCTCCCGGTGGGAGGACCAGGTCGAGTTCCCCGAGGAGGGGGGCCGCCACTACGCCTCCCTCTACCGTGACTCCCACGTCGACATCTGGTTGCTGTGCTGGCGGCCCGAGGACGACACCGGCTGGCACGACCACGACACCTCCTCCGGCGCGGTCCGGGTGGTGGCCGGGACGCTTCTGGAGTGCAACCCCCGGATCGGCGGCGAGCACCTGGAGACCATGATCTCCGAGGGCGAGTCCTTCTCCTTCGGCCCCGACCACATCCACCGGCTGAACGGCGCGGTGCACGGCAGCGTCTCGATCCACGCCTACTCGCCGCCGCTCTGGCGCCTGGGCCAGTACTCGATCAGCGACAGCGGCGTGATGCGCCGCGTCTCGGTCAGCTACGCCGACGAGCTGCGCCCGCTGGACGACATCGAGCAGATGGTCGAGGTCGCCTGAGGCCGATGACACGGTCCGTCACCGGCCGACCGGTGACGGACCGATGTGGATCGTGTCAGAACACCCGCGCCCGCACCACTCTGGCCATGCCCGGGTCGTCGGCGAAGACGCCGTCCAGGCCGAGCCGGTAGAGCCTCTCCAGCCAGCCCATCACGTCGCCGGTGGCCCGGGGGAAGACCGGGCTGGCCGGGTTGCCCAGCCGGAAGTCCAGCGGAAGGTGTGAGTTCTCGTTCCTGACGGTCCAGGCGTGGACCTTCAGTCCCGCCTGGTGGGCGTCCCGGATGAACGTGGTGGGCGGCAGCAGGCGGCCGTCGGGTCCCGCCGGCACGATCCGCCGGGTGTCGACGCCGACGCCGTCCGCGTAACCGGCCACCTCACGCAGCCCCGCGGGGGTGACCATGGTGTCGTAGGTGCGCGGGTCTCCGGCCGCGATCCAGTCGTACGGGGCGCCGCCGGCGGCGATCAGCTGGATCAGCGGCAGCTCCGTCCGCTTGCTCAGCTCGCGCAGGTTGGCGGTCTCGAAGGACTGGATGAAGACCGGGGCGCCGCTCCCGCTCCAGCCGTGCCGGTCGAGCACCTCCAGCAGCGGCTCCTCCAGGGAGAGACCGATGGAGTCGAAGTAGCTCGGGCTCTTGGTCTCCGGGTAGACCCCGACCCCGTGCCGCCGTGCCAGCTCGACCACCTCGTCGAAGGTGGGAATCTGCGCGAGGCCGTTGAAGACGGCGTTCTCCGGGCGCAGGTCGGGGATGCGCTCCTCGGCCCTGAGGGTCTTCAGCTCGGCGAGCGTGAAGTCCTCGGTGAACCAGCCGGTGATGGACCTGCCGTTGACGGTCTTGGTGGTGCGGCGGTCCGCGAACTCGGGATGGTTCTCGACGTCCGTGGTGGCGCCGATCTCGTTCTCGTGCCTGGCGACCAGCACGTGGTCCTTGGTCGCGACCAGGTCGGGCTCGATGTAGTCGGCGCCGAGCGCGATGGCGGCCTCGTAGGAGAGCAGGGTGTGCTCGGGCCGGTGCGCACTGGCACCCCGGTGGCCGATGACGATGGGTTCGCGGACACGGGGCTCGGCGATCGCGAGTTCGGATTGCGGCAACACGAAGGCGACGGTACCGGTCGCGAGGACCGCCAGCACCGCGACCTGAAACCTACGGATCATGCTGGGGACCGTAGGAGGCCCAGATGACCACCGGGACAACGACTCGCAAAGGAAGTCAGCCACAAGGACAGCGAGTCACAAAGACAACGGCCTCGGGGGCCTGGGGACGCGACCGCGGCGGCACCGGCCTGACGATCCTCCTGAAGCCCGCCATGAGATGCGGTGGCCTGATCCCAGGTAGGCACAGGTCACACGGGGTTGCCAAGCATGCGGCGCCCGAAGGCGCCATCCCCTCGTGCCCGCCTCGGATCCGAGTCGTGGAACGGGAGTCCGGAGGGGTCCGTGAGCGGGAGCCGCAGCACGAAACACGCGCCGCCGATGGGTGAGTCCTCGGCCCGGAGGGTCCCCCGATGGCCCTCGGCGATCTCGCGAGCGATCGCCAGGCCAAGGCCGGTGCCGCCGCGGTCGCGGCTGCTGGCCGCGTCCAGACGGGTGAACCGTTCGAAGATCCGTTCCCGGTCGGCCTCGACGATCCCCGCTCCGTCGTCGGAGACCGCCAGTTCCGCGGTGTGCGCGTCACGGGTGACCTCGACCCGCACCACGCGCTCCGCGTGCCTCTGGGCGTTGTCCAGCAGGTTGGTGAGCACCCGGGCAAGCTGGAGACGGACCGTGTTGACGTTCACCCCGGGTGCGAGCCGCAGCTGGACGTCGAGCCGGTCCGCCCGCCGGAAGACCTCCGTCCGGACCAGCTGTGCCAGGTCCACCGGCTCCCACTCGATCGGCGTGTTCTCCCCGGCCCTGGAGAGCGCGAGCAGATCGGTGATGATCGCCTCAAGTCGATCGACGTCGCTCAGCGCGCGCCCGAGCACCTCCCCCAGGTCATGATCGCCGGGATGCAGTTGAGCCTCCTCAAGCTCCACGCGCAGCGCGGCGACGGGGCTGCGCAGCTCGTGCGAGGCGTCGGAGGCGAACCGACGCTGCTGCTGCAGCGCCTGCCTGAGTCGTTTCAGCGTGCGGGCGATGGTCTGGGCGACCTCGACACCGTCGGAGGGGTCGGGAGTCTCGTGGCACCCGTGCCCGAGGTCCGAAGACACGTCGAAATCATCGACGTGGTCACACAGACCGACCATATCCCTCATGTCAGTTTTTCCTTCCCGCAACCAGACCTTGGCAGTGTGCGGTGCGTGGTCACCACGCTAGGAGGGCGGCCGGCGGACCCGCCACCCCCAGGTGGTCCGATGACCACCCCCAGATGGGCCGGATCGGCGACCCCGGCCGGACGGGACACCTGCGCCTCGGGCCGCCCCCGCGGCTCGGCCGTACGCCTACCGGCCGGGCAGGAGACCCGTCCGGGTGGCCACGACGACCGCCTCAAGCTGACTGTGCACGCCCAGCTTCGCCATGACGTTCTTGACATGGCCGCGAGCGGTGTGCAGGCTCACGACGAGCCGTTCGGCGATCGCCCGGGGATCGAGCCCCTCCCCCATCAGCCCGAGGACCTCCAGTTCGCGTGCGGTGAGCCCCGCCCGGTTCTCACGGCCGTCTCGGGGTGGCGTGCCGGGTGAGGGGGTCCGCAGGAGCACTTCGAGCGTCTCACCCTCAACCATGATGATCTTCTCGTCGACCGAAGCCCGGATCACTCTGAGGATGGCCGGGAACGTCGTGTCCTTGGCAAGGAATCCGGCGGCGCCCACCGCCGCGGCGGCCGTGAAGAGATCAGGAGTGGCGTCTCCCGTCAGAATGAGGACGCGGGTCTCCGGGTAAGCCGCCTTGATCCGCCTCGTGCCCTCGATTCCGTCGACGTCGGGCAGGTGGATGTCCATGAGCACGACGTCGGGGTGGTGTGCCTTCATGAGGGGTACGGCATCCTCAACCGTTCCAACGGCTCCCACACAGTCCAGATCCGGCTGGGCGTCGATCGCGATCTCAAGAGCGCCGGCAAGCGCCCGCTGGTCCTCGACCACGAGGACTCGGGTCATCGGATGCTCCTGCTCACTTGGACCGCGGACGCCTCCCGCCTCGTGGGCGGCCCCCCGCCGCCATAAGGTCCGCCGATCATGACCGGACCCGGGCCCATGGCCCCGCGGGCGAGTCAGGGGTCAGGGGCCGGGAACAGGCTGAACGGCCGACACATCCTGTTCAAAGGCCCTGCTCACGACGCTACTCGCGGCGCGGGGCGATGGGCAAGGCCGCCGGACCCGGTCACGGGGGTCTTCGTGCGGCGGGTGTGACCGCGGGGACTTATGAGTACGCGAGGTACCGGGGAAGGTCATGCTCACCTGATCCGGGTACGCACCCCGGCCTTTCCTCACCCCGATGGGGCACGGGCGGCGGCACATCCCGCGGGGCGCCGTTTGGGATCCGCGCAGGCTGGAGACGAGTTCCCAGGTGACCACCTACTCGTTCAGGCTGTATGTGGCCGGGAACACGGAACGGTCCAAGGCGGCGGAGGTGAACCTGCGGTTCCTCTGCAACGCCCGCCTGTCCGGCACGTACGAGGTCGAGGTCATCGACGCCGCCGAACGGCCCGACCTGGCGGAGGAGGGACGGATCCTGGCCACCCCGACGGTGATCAGACTCGCGCCGCCACCGCAGCGACGGGTGATCGGGGACCTGTCCGACCACGACCGCGCCGCAGTCGCCCTCGGCCTCCCGGTTCTGGAAAAACCGCCCTCGGAAAGGCCACGACGATGAGCGGCGGCGGAACGATCGAGCGGATGCCCACGGGGATCAACGGCTTCGACCATGTCGCCCTGGGCGGGCTGCCCGCCAACCGGTCCACGCTCGTGAGCGGCACGACCGGCAGCGGTAAGACACTGTTCGCCGTCGAGTTCCTCGCTCGCGGGATCATACGTTTCAACGAGCCGGGGGTGTTTGTCACCTTCGAGGAGACATCCAGCCATATCCGGCGTAACTCGGCCTCGCTGGGCTTCCCCATCGAGCAGTGGGAGGACGAGGGGAAGTGGGCCTTCGTCGACGCGTCAATGGGCATCGGCGAGGAGGAGCAGGCCGTCGGGTCCTACGACCTCGGCGCGCTGGTGGCCCGCATCCAGCACGCGGTCCGCCAGACCGGAGCCCGCCGTGTCGCGCTCGACTCACTCGGCGCGATCTTCACCCGCTTCACCGGCGTCGAGACCATCCGCCACGAGCTGGTCCGGATCGCCTCCATCCTCGAAACGCTCGGGGTCACCTCGGTGCTCACCGCGGAGCGGCCCGCGGAGTATGACGGCGTGACCCGCTACGGGGTCGAACAGTTCGTGCTGGACAACGTCATCATCCTGCGCAACGTCCTGCGGCAGGGGCGGCGGAGCCGTACCGTCGAGATCGTCAAGTTCCGCGGCGCCCCGCACCGTTCCGGGGAATGGCTCTTCACCATCGACCCGCAGGACGGGATCGTGGTCATTCCCCTCGCGTTCCTGGCGTCCTCCGGCCGCGCGTCACCGGACCGCGTCTCGTCGGGCAACGCCGAGTTGGACAAGATGTGCGGCGGCGGCTTCTACCGGGACGCGATCGTCCTGATGTCCGGCCCGACCGGCACGGGCAAGACGCTGGCGGGTCTGCGTTTCGCCGCCACCGCGTTCGAGGCGGGCGAGCGCAGCCTGCTCTGCACCTTCGACGAGACCCGTGAGCAACTTTTCCGCAACGCCGACGGCTGGGGCCTGGACATCAGGTCCATGCAGGCATCGGGTCTGCTCCGGGTCATCTCCGACTACCCGGAGGTGGCGTCGCCAGAGGATCACTTTCTCCAGCTCAGGCGGGCCATCGAGGAGTTCGGGCCCCGTCGGCTGGTCATCGACACGCTGTCCGCGCTCGAACGCGTCGTCACGCCACGGGCCCTGCTCGACTTCGTCATCGCGCTGGGAGCGGTTCTCCGCCAGAACGAGATCACGACACTTCTCACAGCGAGACCCACGGGGCGGCTCATGGCAACGGGCACGCCGACGACCGCGGAGATCGCCGGCTTCACCGACGTCTGGGTCCTGCTCCAGTACGTCGAGCGCGTCGGAGAGGTCCAGCGTGCGATCACCGTACTCCAGACGCGGGGTTCCGCCCACGACCAAGGCATCCGCGAGGTGACGATCGACGACACCGGCATGCACATCGGTGAGCCCTTGCGGGGCATCTCCCAGATCCTCACCGGGGACATCAGCCCCGCGACCCTGTGGGCACCCGGATCCGAGAGGACAGAAGGGCCGTCGGGGTGAGGACCGAAGGGGATCCCTCAGCCGAGGGCAGGTCCGCCGCGGGCTCCGAGCCGGGGCGGCCCGACGACGCGGGATCTCCGGGCAACATCAACCAGGTGATCGTGTCGGCCTCGGCGGACGGGATCATCGCGGTCGACGAGCAGGGAGTCATCCGGCTCTGCAACCCGGCCGCCGCGGAGCTCTTCGCCCGCCCGGCGGAGGAACTCATCGGCACCTTGTTCGGCTTCCCCCTCGTCGCCGGCGCGGCGACCGGGATCGACCTGATGCTGCCCGGCGGAGGCAGGCGGGTGGTCGAGATGCGGATCACCGCCACGACCCTGGAGGGCGAGCACCTCTACGTGGCGACACTCCGCGACGTCACACGCCAGAGGCACGAAGAGCGGGAGATGGAAGCGGCCCTGGATCGCCAGAACGTCGCCGTGGCGATCGCGGCCCACGAACTCCACAATCCCCTGGCGGCGATCAGCGTGCTGGTGGACGTGCTGCGTGACCGCCTGGTCGCGCTGGCCGAGGAGCAGAGGGCCGAGATCGTCGAGCGCATCGCCGATCGCACGGCTCGCCTCCAAGGGCTGGTCCGGAAGCTCCTCACCGCGTCGACGATCGACGCGAGGGGTGCGTCCGCCTCCCTGGAACGTGTCCCCGTGCTCGAATTCATCCTCGAGCGGCTGGGCGAGGTGGACGGGCGGCCCCAGGACGTGCACCTGTCCTGCAGTCCCGAGCTGGTGGCCAGGGTCGATCGCAAGGAGTTCTCGGCGATGCTGGAGAACTACCTGGAGAACGCCTTCGCCTATGGGCGCCCACCGATCGAGGTGTCCGCGTTCGGGCGGCCTGGCTGGGTCCAGGTCCGGGTGTGTGACCGGGGGGCGGGTGTGCCGGAGGATTTCGTGCCCCGGCTGTTCGAGCGCTTCAGCCGCGCGCCGGCGGTCGAGCAGGAGACGGAGGGAACCGGGCTGGGACTCTGGATCGTCCGCAGCCTCGCCCAGGGCAACGGCGGCGACGCCTGGTACGAACCCGGCAAGGACGGGGGCGCCTGTTTCTGTCTCCGCCTGCGCCGAGAGCCGATGTCCTGAGCCGCTCCGCCGACCCCGGGGGAGCGACGGGTCAGGCCAGGGAGGGGGAATCCTCGGCCGGCCGGGTTCCCGGCGGGGCGCCCGTACCGGCCTGCGTGACCGGTCGCCCCGCCAGGAACCCGGCCGCCAGTTGCAGGCCGCACGCGCCGAGCCCGGCCAGCAGCGGCAGCGTCCAGCCACCGGAGAACTGGTGGAGCGCGCCGACCAGGAGCGGCCCGAGCGCGGCCAGCACATACCCGACGGACTGGGCGACGGCCGAGAGCGCGGTCACCGAGACCGGGTCGGGGGCGCGGAGCGCGATGATGAGCAGGGCCAGCGCGATCGAGGCGCCCTGCCCCACACCGAGGACGATCATCCAGAGCCACGGGAGGGTGGCCGGGGCGAACAGCACACCGAGGTATCCGGCCACCGTGAGGAGGGTCGCGGCGGTGACGTACGGCACCTGCGACCGTGCGCGCCCGGCGAGGATCGGGACCGTGAACGTGGCCGCCACCTGGGCCAGGTTGGTGAGGCTGAGCAGGTATCCGGCCTGGTCGGCGGGGAGTCCCGCGTCCTTGAAGATCGTCGGTAGCCAGGCCAGCATGACGTAGAAGGTCAGCGACTGCAGGCCCATGTAGACGGTGACGTACCAGGTCACCCGGGTGCGGAGCAGCTGTGCGAACGGTCTGGGCGCGACCTCGGAGCGGGCGGGGCGGCGCAGTGCCTGGGGCAGCCAGAACACCGCGGCGGCCAGCGCCGGGATCGCGGTCATCGCGGTCACCTCGCGCCAGCCGTACCCGGTGGCACGCTCCAGCGGGATCATCAGCCCGGACGCCGCGGCGGAGCCCAGCACCAGTCCGGAGACGTAGATCCCGGTGAACAGGCCGACCCGCGAGGGGAAGTGCTGCTTGACCACGCCGGGCATCGCGACGTTCATGACGGCGATGGCCATGCCGGCGACGGCCGCTCCCGCGTAGAGCGCGGGGACGCTTCCCGCGCTGCGCAGCATCACCCCGGCGGCCAGGATCAGCAGCCCGGCCATGA
This sequence comes from Streptosporangium sp. NPDC005286, assembly GCF_040607515.1. Lineage (NCBI taxonomy): Bacteria > Bacillati > Actinomycetota > Actinomycetes > Streptosporangiales > Streptosporangiaceae > Streptosporangium > Streptosporangium sp. NPDC005286. The sequence goes on from NZ_JBEXGU010000178.1 coordinate 12,604, forward strand.
GCGTGCGGTCCAGGCCGAAGCGGCGGGCGAGCAGCGGGGCGAGCGGGCCCAGCACGCCCAGGCAGACCACCATGGCCGTGGTGATCGCTCCTCCCCCGGCGGCGCTCAGCCCGAGGTCGCCCATGATCTCGTCCAGCACCGGGGAGACGCTCGCCAGCGCGGGCCGCAGGTTGAGCGAGGCGAGCACGAAGCCCGCGATGAGCACCACCCACGACACCCGCGACACACCGACCCCCCGCTCGACCATTGGCCAACTTTCCCACAGCCCGCTCGGTGAAGCGCTTCGAGGGGTAGGGCCGGCACCCGTGCCGGGCACGCACCGATGAAGCCGCCACGGCAACGCGGTGGCTCACCGATCCTCGCATCGTCACCCAGCGGGTCTCGGTGAACGCCTCTATGTCAAGGAACGATGGCCACCGGTTTGACCATCCGGACGGTGAGTCAGTATGTTCACTCAAAGAACATTCGTTCGCATGCCGAACATGCGTTAAGGGGGCGCGATGGCCACGGTGGTTCCGCTCGCCGAGGCGGTGGCCGATCTCGTGCACGACGGCGACAGCGTGGCGATGGAGGGCTTCACCCACCTCATCCCCTACGCGGCCGGGCACGAGATCATCAGGCAGGGGCGCCGCGATCTCACCCTGATCAGGATGACCCCCGACCTGATCTACGACCAGATGATCGGGATGGGCTGTGCCGGCAGGCTGGTCTTCTCCTGGGGAGGCAACCCCGGGGTGGGCTCGCTGCACCGCTTCCGCGACGCGGTGCAGAACCACTGGCCAGGCCCCCTGGAGATCGAGGAGCACAGCCACGCGGGCATCGCGAACGCCTACGTCGCCGGGGCCTCCGGGCTGCCCTTCGCGGTGCTGCGCGGTTACCGGGGCACCGACCTGCCCGGCAGGACCGCCAACATCAGGCCGATCACCTGCCCGTTCACCGGCGAGGAGCTGACCGCGGTCCCCGCGATCAATCCGGACGTCGCCGTGATCCACGCGCAGCGCGCCGACCGGCGGGGCAACGTGCAGCTCTGGGGCATCACCGGCGTGCAGAAGGAGGCGGTCCTGGCCGCCCGCCGCTCGCTGGTCACCGTGGAGGAGGTCGTCGACGAGCTGGAGCCGCGCCCCGGCGCGATCGTGCTGCCCGGCTGGGCGATCACCTACGTCTCCGAGGCCCCCGGCGGCTCCCACCCCTCCTACAGCGCCGGGTACTCCAGCCGCGACAACGACTTCTACCTCGCCTGGGACGAGATCAGCCGCGACCGGGAGACCTTCGCGGCCTGGATGAGAGAGCACGTGCTTTGACGACCGCCCCCTCCCACAGCACCGGCTACACCTCCGACGAGATGATGACCGTGGCCGCGGCCCGGCGGCTGCGGGACGGCGGCTCGTGCTTCGTCGGCATCGGCCTGCCCAGCGTCGCCGCCAACCTCGCCCGCCGTACGCACGCCCCCGGCCTGGTCCTCGTCTACGAGTCCGGCACCATCGGCGCCAAGCCCGACCGGCCGCCCCTGTCGATCGGGGACGGCGTGCTGGCCGACACCGCCGACGCCGTCGTCAGCGTGCCGGAGATCTTCAACTACTGGCTCCAGCCGGGCCGGATCGACGTCGGATTCCTGGGCGCCGCCCAGATCGACCGGTTCGCCAACATCAACACGACGGTGATCGGCCCCTACGACGACCCGAAGGTCCGGCTGCCCGGCGCGGGCGGGGCCCCCGAGATCGCCGCCTCCTGCCGCGAGGTGACGGTGGTCGTGCGGCAGAGCCGCCGCACGTTCGTCGACCGGGTGGACTTCGTGACCTCCGTGGGCTTCGGCTCGGGGCCCGGCGACCGCGAGCGCCTCGGCCTGCGCGGCAGCGGCCCCCGCACGGTCATCACCGACCTGGGCATCCTGGAGCCCGACCCGGACACCTGCGAGCTGGTCCTCACCCACCTGCACCCCGGCGTCACCCTCGACGAGGCCCGCGCCGCCACCGGCTGGGAACTGGCCGCCGCCCCCGGCCTCCGCGAGACCGCACCCCCGACCCCGGAGGAGCTCGCCGCCCTCCGCGGGCTCACCGGCGGACGGCCGTGAAGAAGGCGGCGCCGGGTAGGTCAGCATTGCCCCCGGGGGCGCTGACTCCCGGGCCGCCGTGCACGACATTCGAGCCATCCGGAGGTGACCATGACCGCTCCCGCCACCGCCGGGCTGTTCTCCGGGATGTTCGCCAGGGGCGGGGCCGCCGCGCAGGTGTCGGACGTCGCGTGGCTGGCCGCCATGCTGGACGTCGAGTCCGCGCTGGCCACCGCGCAGGCCGGGATCGGACTGGTCCCCGCCGAGGTGCCCCCGGCAGTGGCCGCGGCCTGCCGTCCCGAGCTCTACGACCTCGCCGAACTGGGCGCCGAGGCGGCTCGGAGCGGCAACCCCGTCATCGGCCTGGTCGCCGCCCTGCGGGCGCGGATCGAGCCCGGCCTGCGGCGGTTCGTGCACTACGGCGCCACCAGCCAGGACATCAACGACACCGCGGCGATGCTGCTCTCCCGCCGCGCCCTGGCCCCGGTCCTGGCCGACCTGTCCGCCTGCGCCGGGGCCTGCGCGCGGCTGTCGTCCGAGCACCGCGGCAGCGTCATGGCCGGGCGTACGGTCGGCCAGCACGCCGTACCGATCACGTTCGGGCTGAAGGCGGCGGGCTGGCTGAGCGCGCTGGACCGCTCCCGGACCGAGCTGGCGCGGGTGCCGCTGCCGGCCCAGTACGGCGGGGCGGCGGGCACCCTGTCGGTCCTCGGCGAGCGGGGCCACGAGGTGCCGCCGCTGCTCGCGGCCGAGCTCGGGCTGGCCGAACCGGTCGTTCCCTGGCACACCGACCGGACCCCGGTCGTCCGGCTCGCCTGCGCGCTCGGCACCGCCGCGGGGACGCTCGGCAAGATCGCGAACGATGTGAAGCTGCTGGCCCAGACCGAGGTGGCGGAGGTCGCCGAGCCCACCGGACCCGGGCGGGGCACCTCCAGCGCGATGCCGCACAAGCGGAACCCGGTGGGTTCGATGTCGGTACTCGCCTGCGTCCAGCGCGTACCCGGGCTGGTCGCCTCCCTCCTCGGCGGCATGGTCGCCGAGCACGAGCGCGCGGCCGGGCCCTGGCAGGCCGAGTGGGAGACGCTGGGCGAGCTGCTCCGGCTCACCGGCAGCGCCGCCTCCTGGCTGCGCGAGGTGCTGGAGGGCCTGACCGTGGACACCGCCAGGATGCGCGCCAACCTCGACGCGACCCGGGGGCTGCTGATGGCCGAGCAGGTGGTCGTCCGGCTCGGCGGCACCCCGCAGGACCGGCGGCTGGTGGACGCCGCCTGCGCCCGCGCCGCCGCCGGGGGCCTGACGCTGCGGGAGGTCCTGCTCGCCGATCCCGGTGTCCCCCTGACCGCCGAGGAGGTCGACGCGGCCCTCGACCCGTCGGGTGCCCTGGGCTCCGCCTTCACCTTCGTCGACCGGGCACTCGCCGCCCACCGGAACCTCGCGGAACCCGGCACGTGAGCGCGGGGAAGACCGGCGGACGAGCACGAGAGGAACCAGGGACATGAGCGCGGAGGAGAGCAGGGACATGAGCGGGTGGGAGACCGGGGACGCGACGCGCCGGGCCGTACTCAGTGACGAGCACGTGGACCGCGCCACCGCGAGCGCCACCCCGTTCACCGCCGACTTCCAGGAGTTCATCACCAGGTACGCCTGGGGGGAGATCTGGACCCGTCCCGGCCTGGACCGGCGCACCCGCAGCTGCATCACCCTCGCCATGCTGGCCACGCTCGGGCAGGAGCACGAGCTGGCCATGCACGTGCGGGCCGCGCTCCGCGTCGGTCTCACCGAGGAGGAGATCAAGGAGGTGCTGCTGCAGACCGCGATCTACGCGGGCGTACCCGCCGCGAACCGGGCGTTCGCGGTGGCACGGGCGGCGCTAGAGTTCGATCGGAACGAGGAGGACGGCGATGATCGAACCGGTTGACCGCGGCTCCGACCACGTGCAGTCGCTGGCGCGCGGGCTCTCGGTGATCAAGGCGTTCAGCGCGACGAGCCCCGAGCTGACGCTCAGCGAGGTCGCCCGCGCGACCGGCCTGACCAGGGCGGCGGCCCGCCGGTTCCTGCTGACGCTCGTCGACCTCGGCTACGTCAGGACCGACGGGCGGCTGTTCGCGCTCTCCCCCCGCGTCCTGGACCTCGGGTACGCCTACCTGTCCAGCCTCTCCCTGCCCGAGATGGCCGAGCCGCACCTCGAACGGCTGGTCGCCGAGGTGCACGAGTCGGCGTCGGTGGCCGTGCTCGACGGCGAGGACGTCGTCTACGTGGCCCGGGTGGCCACCACCCGGATCATGCGGGTGACCATCAACATCGGCACCCGCTTCCCGGCCCACTGCACCTCGATGGGCCGGGTGCTGCTCGCCTGGCTGCCCCCGGACGAGCTGGACGCCTACCTGGAGCGTGCCGCACTGCGCAGGTTCACCCCGAAGACCGTCACGACCTCCGAGTCGCTCCGAGCCGAGCTGGAGCGGGTCCGCTCCCAGGGCTGGGCGATGGTCGACCAGGAGCTGGAGGAGGGGCTGCGCTCGATCGCCGTGCCGATCCGCGATCGCTCCGGCCGGGTGGCCGCCGCAATGAACATCTCCTCCCACGCGAGCCGTACCACCCCCGAGTCCGCCCGCCGCGACCTGCTGCCGCCGCTGCTCGCGGCGGCGGCCCGCGTCGAGGCCGACCTGCACGCGGCCGGGACCGCGGGAGGCACCACCCGGGCCTCCTGGAGAGAGTCCTCCTGAGCCGTTCCCACCCGCGGTCACGCCTGGCGGCTGTCGTACGCCTCGCGCGCCGCACCGATCTCGTCCACGGAGCCTTCGAGTAGATCGGCGAGACCGCGCAGACGCTCGGCGACGCGGGCGCCGAGCGGGGTCAGGGAGTACTCCACCCGGGCGGGTATCACCGTCAGCACCTCGCGGGTGACCATGCCGTCTCGCTCAAGGGTCTGCAGGGTCTGCGCCAGCATCTTCTCGCTCACGCCCGCCACCCGTCGCCGCAGGGCGTTGAACCGGTAACCGGACTCACCGAGGGCGAGCAGCGCGAGGATTCCCCACTTGCCGGCCACATCCTCCAGCGCCGCCCGGGAGGTGCAGTCGCGGGCGAACACGTCGCTGACGAGTTCGTCGGTGGGTTCACCGGTGTCGGGATCGGGGGCACACGCGTTCGGCATACCCCAAGGGTACAGAATTCATAAAACAACCAGTACTGTATAAAAGTTAGTACTGCTGACCAGTAATCACGGGCGACTCCCAGGAGAGATCATGACCACCTACGCCATCACCGGCGCCACCGGCCCCCTCGGCCGTCTCGTCATCGACGCGCTGCTCGCCGAGGGCGTCCCCGCCACCGACGTCGTCGCCATCGCCCGCACCCCGTCCAAGGCCGCCGACCTCGCCGCCAGGGGTGTCGTGGTGCGCGAGGGCGACTACTCCCGGCCCGAGACGCTGCCCGCCGCGCTGCGGGACGTCACCAATCTGCTGCTCATCTCGGGCAACGAGGTCGGCCGGCGGGTGCCCCAGCACACGGCCGTGATCGAGGCCGCCAGGGCCGCCGGAGTCGCACGCATCGCCTACACCAGCATCCTGCGCGCGGACAGCACCGAACTCTCCCTCGCCGCGGAGCACAAGGCCACCGAGATCGTGCTGCGCGAGTCCGGCGTCCCGTTCACCCTGCTGCGCAACGGCTGGTACACCGAGAACTACACCGGCCAGCTCGGCCAGTACCTTGAGCGCGGCGAGATCCTCGGCGCCGCCGGCGACGGGCGGATCGCCGCCGCCACCCGGGCCGACTACGCCGCCGCCGCTGCCGCCGCGCTGACCGGCGAGGGCCACGACAACGCCGTCTACGAGCTGGGCGGCACGCCGTTCACACTGACGGAACTCGCCACGACGATCACCGAGGTGACCGGGACGAAGGTCGTGTACCGCGACGTCACGGTCTCCGAGCTGGCCGGCGTCCTCCAGTCCGCCGGTCTCGACGAGGGCACCGCCCACTTCGTCGCCGGCCTGGACGGGGCCATCGCGCGTGGCGGCCTCGACACCCCCGGCGACGACCTCAGCCGCCTGATCGGCCGGCCCGGCACACCGCCGGCCGACGCGGTACGGACCGCCGCCTCCTGATCCGGACGTGGGGTCCGGGCGTGGGGTCCGGGCGTGGCCGGACCCCCCCGGGC
>NZ_JBEXGU010000179.1:0-18706 GCF_040607515.1 Streptosporangium sp. NPDC005286
GGCCCCGGTCGACGAGGGAAGGAGCCGGGTAAGAGCGGCCGAACCGCGACGCGCAGCGTCGCCGGCAACTCGCGAGGAACGAGCGACCTCCCTCGACGAGGGAAGGAGCCGGATAAGAGCGGCCTCACCGCGACGCGTTAGCGTCGCCAACAGTACGCACCTGGTCGCGGTAGGCGCGGGCGACGGCGCGCAACTCGGCCTCGGGGTCGAGACCGGCCGCGTGCCCCTGCCGTACCAGCTCGAAGAGCTTCGCTCCCAGGCCGTCGGCGGGCACCCCCTCGGGGAGGTCCGCCGGGGCTCCGGCGCGCTCGGCGCGGCGCAGGAGCTGCGCGGCGAGGGAGAGCGCGGGCTGGCCCATCGGGACGCCGTCGACCGCCGAGCCCGGATCGCCACCGCTCTTGGCCGCGCGCTCGGCCGCCTTGATGGTCTCCCAGTTGGCACTGACCTCGCCCGCGCCCTCCACCCGGGTGTCGGCGAAGACGTGCGGGTGGCGGCGGACGAGCTTGGCGACGATCCCGTCGGCCACGTCGTCGACGTCGAACCCGTCCGGCCGCTCGCGGGCGACCCGCGCGTGAAAGGCCACCTGGAGGAGCAGGTCGCCCAACTCCTCGCGCAGTGCCGCGTGGTCGCCCTCCTCGATGGTCTCCAGCACCTCGTAGGCCTCCTCGATGAGGTACGGGGCCAGGGACTCGTGGGTCTGCCGGGCGTCCCACGGGCATTCGACCCGCAGCCGGTCCATCACCGAGACCAGGTCGAGCAGCCGCGCGCCCGGCAGGTCGTACGAGCCAGGGACGACCTCGATCACCGGCGGGTCATCCAGCGCCACGGCGGCGTGGCCGATGGAGCGCATCAGCGCCTCGTCGGCCTCCAGCCACACGACCGTCGCCGCCACCGCCTCGCGGACCAGCGCGGCGGGGTCGCAGGCGACCACCTCGACGTCGACCCCGGCCTCCGCCAGGTACGGCAGGTGCGGATGGTCCGCGGCCCCGGTGCGGACCGGGCTCTGTCCGAGAACCTGCCAGGCGCGATGGCTGAGCAGCCCCGGGGCGACCCGGGGCGAGGTGGTGACGATGATCAGCGACATGTCCGGAGGCTACTGCTGCGGGGTCTCGGGCTGCTCGGCGGCAGGGGCGGCGGGGCCCCCGGCGGCACCGAACCGGCCGGCGTCGACGAAGACACTCGGCTGCTCCTGGCTCCGCTCCTCGTTGAGCTTGCCGTAGCGCGGGTTCCAGGTGATCGGCATGGCCTGCAGCTCCTTTCTCGCCTGCTCACTTCCGCGCTGGATGGCCGCCTCGTCGGTGCCGCCGCCGTACTTGACGGCGAGCTTGCTGATCAGCACCTGCGACCTCATGAACTCGCGCGCGTGCGAGGGGGCCACCGCCTGCTGGAGCATCTGCTGCTCGAACTTCTCCTGGCCGCCCTGGCCCGCGATCACCTGGTCGATCTCGCCGTCGGTGACCGTGATGCCCTTGCTCTCGGCGAGCTTCGCGTACTGCTTGGCGTTGACCAGCTGGAAGAGCACGAGCTGCGGGACGCTGTCCTGGAACTGCAGTTGCGAGGCGGAGACGCCCGCCTTGGACAGCGCCTCCTCGTACTCGCGGACGTTCTTGTTCAGCTCGCTGGAGCTGATGCGCTCTCCACCCACGACGGCGGCGGCGCCGATCTGGTTCGGAGAGCAGGCGGTCAGCGCGACACCGGCGGCGGCGACCGCCAGGATGACGCGCACTCGGGTCGACTTCACATGCGTTCCCTTCACGACAAACGTACTTACTCTACCCGCGCGGTTTCGAGGAACATCGCCTCGACGAGATCCCCGCACCACTTGAGCAGGTCCAGATCGCGCAGCGGCTGGCCCCCGAGGGGCCTGGTCTTGGGTACGGGCACCAGCAACGTACCGGCCGCCTGCTTCAGCAGTGCCTTCGGGTACAGCCTCTGGAGCCTGACCTGCTGGGAGTCCTTCAGCTCCACCGGCGCGAACTTGATGTTCTGGCCCTGCAGGGTGACATCGGTGAGCCCGGCACGGCGGGCGCGAATCCGGAAGCGGGCGACCTCGAGCAGGTTCTCCACCTGCTGGGGCGGCCGTCCGTACCGGTCGACGAGCTCGTCGCGCACCGCGCCGATGTCGGAGTCGGAACCGATCGCGGCGATCCGCTTGTACGCCTCCAGCCGCAGTCGCTCGGAGGTGACGTAGTCGTGCGGGATGTGGGCGTTGATCGGCAACTCGACCTTGACGTCGGGCCGCTCGTCCTCCTGGTAGGTGCCGGCCAGCTTGGCCTTCTGCTCCTGCACCGCCTCGGCCATCATCCGCACGTACAGGTCGAAGCCGACGCCCGCGATGAAACCCGACTGCTCGGCGCCCAGGATGTTGCCCGCGCCGCGGATCTCCAGGTCCTTCATCGCCACGTACATGCCCGCGCCCATCTCGGTGTGCTGGGAGATGGTGGCCAGGCGCTCGTGGGCGGTCTCGGTGAGCGGCTTCTCCGGCGGGTACAGGAAGTAGGCGTAGCCGCGCTCGCGGCCCCGGCCGACCCGGCCGCGCAGCTGGTGGAGCTGGGAGAGGCCGTAGTTGTCGGCCCGGTCGACGATCAGGGTGTTGGCGTTGGGCACGTCCAGGCCCGACTCGACGATCGTGGTGCAGACGAGCACGTCGAAGTCGCGCTCCCAGAAGCCCACCATGATCTTTTCCAGCTGGTGCTCCTGCATCTGGCCGTGCGCGACGGCGATCCTGGCCTCGGGCACGAGCTCGCGCAGCATGGCCGCGACCTTGTTGATGCTGGCCACCCGGTTGTGGACGAAGAAGACCTGGCCGTCGCGCATCAGCTCGCGCCGGACCGCGGCACCGATCTGCTTCTCGTCGTACGGGCCGACGAAGGTGAGGATCGGGTGCCGCTCCTCGGGCGGGGTGAGGATCGTGGACATCTCCCTGATGCCGGTGAGCCCCATCTCCAGCGTGCGGGGGATCGGGGTCGCGGACATGGCCAGCACGTCGACCTGGGTGCGCATGTGCTTCATGGCCTCCTTGTGCTCGACGCCGAACCGCTGCTCCTCGTCGATGATGATCAGGCCGAGCTGCTTGAACCTGACCTCGGACGAGAACAGCCGGTGCGTGCCGATCACCACGTCGACCGAGCCCTCGCGCAGACCCTCCAGGGTCGCGGAGACCTCACCGTCGCTCTGGAACCGCGACATCGGCCTGACGTTGAGCGGGAATCCGGAGAACCGCTCGGCGAAGGTCGACATGTGCTGCTGCACCAGTAGCGTGGTCGGCACCAGGACCGCCACCTGCTTGCCGTCCTGCACCGCCTTGAACGCCGCCCGCACCGCGATCTCGGTCTTGCCGTAGCCCACGTCGCCGCAGATCAGCCGGTCCATCGGGATCGGGCGCTCCATGTCGCGCTTGACCTCGTCGATGGCCTCAAGCTGGTCACCGGTCTCGGCGTAGGGGAAGGCGTCCTCCATCTCGCGCTGCCACGGGCTGTCGGGCGCGAAGGCGTGTCCAGGCGAGGCCATCCGGGCGGAGTACAGGCGGATCAGCTCTCCGGCGATCTCCTTGACCGCCTTCTTGGCCTTGGTCTTGGCCTTGGCCCAGTCGGCGCCGCCCATCCGGTTGAGCGTGGGCGCCTCGCCGCCGACGTAGCGGGTGACCTCGTCGAGCTGGTCGGTCGGCACGTAGAGCCGGTCGCCCTTGGCGTACTCGATCACCAGGTACTCACGGGTGGCGCCCTGTACGGTGCGCTGCACCATCTCGACGTAGCGGCCCACGCCGTGCTGCTCGTGCACGACGTTGTCGCCGACCTTGAGCTGGAGCGGATCGACCATGTTGCGGCGCCGGGACGGCAACCGCCGCATGTCCTTGGTCGACGCCTTCTGGCCGACCAGGTCGAGGTGGGTCAGCACGGCCAGTGACGGGGTGACGAACCCGTGCTCAATCAGGCCGGTGGTGACGTGGACGACCTTGGAGTCGGGGATCCGCTCAAGGCCCGGCTCCAGGCGCGCGGGCAGGTCGACACCCTTGAGCAGCTCGACCATGCGCTCGGCGGGGCCGTGGCCCTCGCTCAGCAGGACGACCACCCGCTCGGAGTCGAGCCAGCCCTTGATGTCCGACAGCGCCCGCTGGGTGTCGCCCCGGTAGGCCTCCGCCTCGCGCGCCCTCAGCACCAGCCCGCCGTCCGGCCCACCGCCCTGAGCACCGTCACTCTCGCCTTCGACACCGAACGGCGCGAGCGACCACCAGGGCTGGCCGAGCCGCCGCGCGTGGTCGCGGATCTCCTCCAGGGTGCGGAACGCCGCCCCGCCCAGGTCGATCGGCGCCTCGCCGCCGGACGCCGCGTTGATCCAGGACGCCTCCAGGAACTCCTGACTGGTCCGCACCAGCTCGTCCGCGCGCCCGCGAATGCGCTCCGGGTCGCACACGAAGATCGCCGCTCGTTCCCCCAGGTGGTCGACGAGCAGGTCCATCTCCCCGGCGAGCACCGGCGCGAACGCCTCCATGCCCTCCATCGGCATGCCCTCGGCCAGCTGCTCCAGGATCTCGGCCAGCGAGGGGTGCGTCTCGGCGAGTTCCCTCGCCCTCTCCCTGACCTCGGCGGTCAGCAGCAGCTCCCGGCAGGGGGCGGCGAAAAGCCCGTCCTCGGCCACCTCCAGCGAGCGCTGGTCGGCGACCTTGAACCAGCGGATCTCCTCGACGGTGTCGCCCCAGAACTCCAGTCGGAGCGGGTGCTCCTGGGTCGGCGGGAAGACGTCGAGCAGCCCGCCCCTGACGGCGACCTCCCCGCGCTTCTCCACCATGTCGACCCGGTGATAGCCGTTCTCCACCAGGCTGTGGACGACGCTGTCGAGGTCGGCGTCGTCCCCGGCGCGCAGCCGCACCGGTCGCAGGTCGCCCAGGCCGCGCACGATCGGCTGGAGCAGCGCCCTGATCGGCGCGACCACCACGTGCAGCGGGCCGGCCGAGAGGTCGCCCTCGACCGGGTGGGCCAGCCTGCGCAGCACCGCCAGGCGCTGGCCCACGGTGTCGCTGCGCGGCGACAGGCGCTCGTGCGGGAGCGTCTCCCAGGCGGGGAAGACCGCGACGGTGCTCTCGTCCAGGAGGCTGGTGAGGGCCGAGGCGAGATCCTCGGCCTCGCGGCCGGTCGCGGTCACCGCGAGGACGGTCCTGGCCGCCTTCTCCGCGCCCTCCCTGGCCAGCGCGGCCACCGCGAAGGGACGGAGCGCAGGCGGCGCGACCAGCGACACGTCGGACGAGTCGCCCCCGCGCACATCCCGAAGAAGGGAAGCCAGCTCAGGCTCCCCGGCGACAAGGTCCAGAAGTCCGGAAAGACTCATCAGATTCGCCCACAGCCCCACGACGGCAACACGACAGCCCCGAGCCGTACGGACACGGGGGGTACCTGGTCAAGGCTACCGAATTGCGGGCCGGTGCTCCGGCCTTCGGGCACGCGGTACCGCCCGCAGCCCGTGAGGCCGCGCCGGCGACTGACCTGAGGAGAAGGGACGCGCGCCGTCCTCCCGCACCAAGAATTTCCCTGGGGACGTGCCCCATGCCTCCCTTTGGGGGACTCCCCGTGAGGCCGCGCCGGCGACTGGACTGAGGAGAGCGGGGCCGTGAGGCCGCGCCGGCGACTGGACCGAGGAGATCGGGGTCGTGAGGAACGAGCGGCCCCGGTCGACGAGGGAAGGAGCCGGGTAAGAGCGGCCGAACCGCGACGCGCAGCGTCGCCGGCAACTCGCGAGGAACGAGCGGCCCCGGTCGACGAGGGAAGGAGCCGGGTAAGAGCGGCCTCACCGCGACGCGTCAGCGTCGCCATGTAACAGCGGTAAATGCGCGATGAATCGTGCTGGGTTGACTACTCTCGGTTATATGTCAGAGGTGAGGTCGGTCGTCGATCGAGACGACCTGTTGAGTCAGCGGGTCAGGGAGCAGTGGACCAGCCAGCTCGGTCGGCGTCTCGACGTCTTGATCGCCGGGTGCGGATGGCCGGAACCGCTCGATCTGGGGCAGGCGGAGGCCAGGGTCATCGGGATCGACGAGGACCTGCCCGCGTTGCGTACGAGCACGTCCGCCCGCAAGGACCTGGACTCGTGGGCGCTGGGCGACCTGCGCTCCGTGCCGGTGCCGCCGCGGGCGTTCGACGTCGTCTACGTGCCGTTCCTGCTTGAGCGGATCGAACACGCCGAGCTGGTGCTCGACCGGTTGCTCACCGGTCTGCGCCCCGGCGGGCTGCTGCTGGTCAGAATGCGCGACCGGGCCTCGGCGTACGGGGCCTGCGACCGGCTGGCGCCGTCGAGACTGCGGCGGATGCTGTGGCGCAGGTTCGTCCCCTCGGGAACGGTGGGCCCGCTGCCCGCCGTCTACGAGCAGATCGCCTCGCGCGAGGGGATGCACTCCTTCTGCCTGGTGCGCGGGCTGATGGTGACCGAGGACATCTCCGCCGGCAGCGGGCCCGCGCTCAACGGACCTCTCGGTAAGCTTGCCCGCGCCGCCTGCTCGGTGGTGGAGGTCCTCTCCAGGGGACGCCGGCCCGCGTCTCACGACGAGATAACCATGGTGATCCGCAAGCCCCAGAGCCATTTCGCCCGGCTGATCTGAGATCCGCCGGAGCGGTGGAGCCGGGGTCGCCGGACGGGGCGCCCATCCTGAGCAGGCGGGACCGGAAAGTCCGACGATCGGGATTGTGGAGCGGGAGCAGATGACGGCGCCTTTCGAGTGGACCCCCGACGCCCGCGAGCTGGCCGACCTCGAACTGCTGCTCTCCGGCGCCCTCAGCCCGCTGACGGGCTTTCTGAGCTCGGCCGACGCGCACTCCGTGGACGAGCACGGCACGCTCACCGACGGCACCCCGTGGCCCGCGCCGGTCACCCTCACGCTGCCCGACGACCACCCCGCCGCCCCCGGCGACCGGATCACCCTGCGCGACCCCGAGGGCGCGGCACTGGCCGTGCTGACCGTCACCGGGCGCGAGGACGGCTTCGTCGCCGGCCCCGTGGCGGCCCTGGACGCCCCCGAGCACGGGCCGTTCGCCCGGCTCCGCCACACCCCGGCGCGGGTCCGCGAGGAGGTGGGCGAGCAGGAGGCGGTCCTGGCCGTCACCATGCGCGGGCCGCTGGGCGACCTCGACGAGATCGTGGCGACCGCGCAGGAGCTGAAGGCGTCGATCCTGCTTCTCCCGCTGGCGTACGGCGAGGGTGGGCCCGCGGTGGTCCGTGCCGCGCTCAAGGCCCGCGACAGGCTGCCGGAGGGCACGCTCGTGGCGGTGGTGCCGCTGGCGCCCAGGGAGCCCGCCATCGATCTGGAACTGCGCGAGCGCGTGGCCGAGGCCTACGGCGCGACCGAGCACCTGGCGGGTCCGGACCCCGTGACGATCCCCGGGCCCCCGCACCGGCGGGGGCTGGTGATCTTCTTCACCGGCCTGTCGGGCTCCGGCAAGTCGACCGTCGCCCGGGGGCTGCGCGACGCGCTGCTTGAGCGTGGCAGCCGCACGGTGACCTACCTCGACGGCGACGTGGTGCGCCACCTGCTGTCGGCGGGGCTGACCTTCTCCAAGGAGGACCGCGACCTCAACATCCGCCGCATCGGCTTCGTCGCCGCCGAGGTCGCCAGGCACGGCGGCCTGGCGATCTGCGCGCCCATAGCGCCCTACGCCGCCACCCGCGAGGAGGTGCGCGCGATGGTCGAGGCCGTCGGCGCCGACTTCCTGCTGGTCCACGTCTCCACCCCGCTGGCGGAGTGCGAGCGCCGCGACCGCAAGGGGCTCTACGCCAAGGCCCGCGCGGGGCTCATTCCCGAGTTCACCGGCATCTCCGATCCGTACGAGGAGCCGGACGACGCCGATCTGGAGATCGACACCACGGGCATCAGCGTGGACCGGGCCGTGCACCAGGTGCTCGACCCGCTGATCCAGGGCGGCTGGATCCGCTGACGGATCCCGGCCCCGTGGCCCGCGCCGACGTCGGGATCAGTCCGCGGGGACGGCGGCGTCGAGGTGCGGGTCGCGGGCGAGTTCGGCGAAGCTCCGCCGGCCGCCGGGGGTGGTGTCGAAGCGGGTGTCGCCCCGGGGGGCGCGCGGCGAGTCGAAGTAGACCAGGGCTTTGATCCGCGGGTAGTCGCGGATCTCCTCGCGTACCGAGGCGAAGAACCACTCCTTGAATCCGGGCCGGTCGTGGCGCTCGAAGACGCCCCACTCGGCGAGCATGATGGGCTTTCCCGGGAAGCGCTCACTCATCCAGCGGTAGAACCCCGGCCACCGGGGGAAGTCGGGCCGGGTCTTGTTGACCAGCCCGTCGAAGCTGTGGACCCGGTGGTCGACGTAGGGGTCCATCCCCACCCAGTCGACCACGTCGTCACCGGGGTAGAGCCTCTCGAACCAGGGCTCCGACGCCCAGTTGGGCGCCCCCATGTAGGTCATCACGGTGACGGCGTTGGTCACGCCCCCGTGCCGCAGGCGCCGCACCACGTGCCGGAACATCGCCGCGTAGTCGGCCGCGGACATTCCCGCGCCGCGGGCCTCCCGGACGTCGTTCTCCGGCTCGTGGTGGACCGTGAGGAAGAACTTCTCCGGGAAGGTCCTCACGATGTGGGCGGCCAGCCGGTCGATCCGCTCGTCCAGCGCCCCGTGCGCGATCTGCTCCCAGGTGTGGTCCAGGGAGGGCTTCCAGTTGATCAGCAGGAGCCTGCGGCCGTCGGGATCGCGGGCGATGGCGCGCTCCGCGGGGGTCGGGAAGAGCTCGTCCCCCCGGTGGTAGACGTGCATGATGTCGGCCGGGCGGCCCATCCGCCGCTCGGCTCCGGCCAGCGCCCGCTCGGGACGCCTCCCGGTGAAGATCTCCGGCGCGACGCCCCACCAGGCGCCGCAGGAGGGGACGAGCCTTCCGGTGACCTCGCAGGCGGCCCGTGGACGCTCGCCCGTCGGGCCCGGTACCCGCGCGGGCGTCCGAGGCTCCCGGGATGCACCGGGACTCTCCGCTCCCGGCGAGGTGCCCGGCGTGTCCGGCGCCTGCCGGGCACCGGCGGCATCGGAGGTCTTCGAGGCGCTGGAGGTCTGGCCGCGCCCGCTCAGCCCCGCTATGCCCAGTCCGAGAGTGCCCAGTCCCAGTGCCAGGACGACAACCGAACCGGCAATTCTTACCATACGTGGAATTATGTCCATAGTGGCATTTGTCCGATGCACCGGTTCCTCACAGCCGTCGCGCGCACGCATTCTTCGACCATCACCGGGAAACACCTTCCCACCGCCTGGACGTGCCTCGTCCCCGACTTTACCGGTCCATGCCGGAGCCTCGGAGCGACCGGCGGGAAATGTCGGATAAATAGCCGTTATCTCACCGTGATTAGCAGGATCGACGCGAAGAAAATCTTGTGTATTGGTTCGGGGGAATGGGCGGCCGACCTATAGTTCCTAGGGTTCCCAGCGTCTGTTCGCCGGAGAGGCACCCGCGAAACATGAGCCCGTCACCGGACGCCCCCGGCCGCCGCGCAGGCGGAGACCTGGCGGACTACGCGTCGCTCCTCCGCCGCCGATGGCTGATCATCTGTTCCCTGCTCCTCACCGGAGCCGGTGGCGGCGCCGCCCTGCTACGGCTCACCCCGCCCTCCTACACCGCCTCCGCTCAGGTCCTGGTGACCGCCACCGGTTCGCCGGAACAGACCAACCAGGTCACCAACCGCCAGCGCGAACCGCTCAACCTCGACACCGAGGCCCAGGTCGCCCGGTCCGCGGTGGTCGCGGCGAAGGCCCGCGAGCTGTCCGGCGCTCCCGGCTGTCCCGCCGTGGTCTCCGTGCCGCCCAACACCTCGGTCCTGGAGATCTCCTGCACCGCCGCCGACCCGAAGGCGGCCGCCTCGGGCGCGAGCGCCTACGCCCTCGCCTACCTGGCCCAGCGCCGGGAGTCGTCCACCCAGATGCTCACGGCCCAGCTCAAGGCCGTGCTGGTCAAGCTGAGGCAGGTCAACGCGGGCCTCGCCAAGGTCGCCACCACGCTTCCCCTGCTGAGCAGGGGCACCACGGAGCGAGCCCTCGCCCTCCGGCGGCAGGACATCCTCGGCCGCCAGGCCCAAACCCTCACCGCCAGGTACGACGCCCTCAAGACCATCGCCGTCACTCCCGGGTCGGTGATCAGCAAGGCGGTGGCACCCACCGCCCCCAGTGCTCCCCGCCCGCCCCTCTACCTGGGCAGCGGCCTCATGGCGGGACTGCTCTGCGGGGTCGGGGTCGCCTGGCTCCGTGACCGCCTCGACACCGCCCTGCGGACCACCGCCGACGTCAGGCGCCTGACCGGTCTGGACGCCCTCGGCGGCGAGGAGATCCGCTGCCTGGCGGGCGCGGTGCTCGTGGTCGCCGTGCCGGGCACCTCCTCGCGCGAGGTGCGGGATGCCGTACGGACCCTGAACGACCGCGGAGTCCGCGTGATCGGCGCCTTCGTCGGCGGCGGTGACGCCGCCCCACCCGATCTCCCGTCCGGCCCCGCGCGGACCCCGCACATCTCGTCCGCGGCACAGCCCGGCGCGGCGCGCCCCAGGAGAACCGAACGGCCCCTCGCGGGCCTGGCGGGCGGTGACCGGGCCGCACCGGACTCCCTGGACGCCGGGGTCGTGCCCGGGATGTACGGGAACGTTCCATCCGGACGGCAGGCCACGGCCGGGCGGAGGGGACATCGGTTGTGAGGAGGCTGCGTCCGGCCGCCTGGCCGATCGCCGCGCTCCTGGTGGGATATCCACTCTGGTGGGCGCTCGGTTTCGGCGGCCTGTCGGTGGTCGTGGTGGCCCCGGCGATGGCCCTGATCCTGCTGCGGAGGCGGCCGATCAGGGCACCGCGCGGGTTCGGGCTCTGGCTGCTGCTCCTGGCGGGCTACCTGATCAGCGCGCTGATGCTCGGCGAGATGCCACCGGGCACCTACGGCGAGTTCGGCGCCGGGCGGCTCGTCGGCTACCTGATGCGCCTCTGCCTCTACCTGTCGCTGACGATCATGGTGCTCTACCTCGGCAACCTGACGGAGGAGGAGCTGCCCCAGCTCACCCTGGTGCGCATGCTCGGCGCGCTGTTCGTCACGACCGTGGCGGGCGGCCTGCTGGGCGTGTTCGCCCCGCGCGCCGAGTTCACCTCACCGGTCGAGCTGATCCTCCCCGGCTGGATCAGCGGCAACCCCTTCGTCCACAACCTGATCCATCCCACCGCCGCCCAGGTGCAGAAGGTCCTCGGCCACGCCTCCCCCCGCCCGGAGGCGCCTTTCGAGTGGGCCAACGCCTGGGGCGGCAACATCTCGGTGCTGCTCGTCTGGTTCGTGATCGGCTGGTGGGTGTACGGCGGCCCGCGCAGGCGCCTGGCCATGATCCCGCTGACCGCGCTGGCCGCGATCCCCGTCGTCTACTCGCTCAACCGCGGCCTGTGGATCGGGCTCGGCGTCGCCGCCGCGTACGTCCTGGTGCGCCTGGGCACGCGGGCTCGCATCGCGGCCTGCTCGGCTCTGGCCGCGGGGGCGCTGGTGTTCGCCCTCAGCCCGCTACAGGCGATGGTGGCCCAGCGGCTGGACAGCCCGCACAGCAACGACATCCGCGCCTTCACCGTGTCGGCGACCGTCGCCGCCGCGGGCACCTCACCGCTCATCGGCTACGGCAACACCAGAAACGCCATGGGCAACCACCGGACGATCACCACCGGCAGGAGCGGCTGGTGTCCCACCTGCGGCCACCCGCCGCTGGGGAGCGACGGCCAGCTCTGGTACCTGATGATCACGCAGGGCTTCACCGGGGCCGTGCTCTACGTGGCGTTCTTCGCCGGGGCCGTCCGCCGCCACTGGCGCGACCGGAGCCCGATCGGCATGGCGGGGGTTCTCGTGATGATCCTCACCCTGCTCTACATGTTCGTCTACGACGGGCTGTTCACACCGCTCAGCCTGTATCTGATCTCCTTCGCGCTGCTCTGGAGGAACTCGATGGAGAGCACCGCCGCATGAACGACGCGCGCGCCCGTCTGCGCTACCTCGACGAGACCATCGACCTGCTGTTCCCCGGTCCCGGCGCCCCGAGACCCTACAGCCTGCTCCCCCACCGGCTGCTCCCCCGCAGGCTGGTCCCCCGCGCCTGGTGGCACCCCGGCGGAAAGCTCATCGTGCCGTCTGGGCAGGACGGCATCGAGAACCACCTGAGCGAGGTGTTCGACGCCCCCGTCCGCGTCACGCTGCGCGTGCGCCCCGCCCTGCGCGCCAACCGCAAGCCGATCCTGGAGGCACGCGGCCCCGACGGGCCGATCGCCTTCGTGAAGGTCGGCGACACCGACCTGACCAGGGAGCTCGTCGGACACGAGGCGCGGACGCTCGACCTGCTGGCCGGCGTGCCGCTGAAGACGGTCGTCCCGCCCGCCGTGCTGCACCACGGATCCTGGCGCGGCCTGTCCGTGCTGGCGCTGACCCCGCTCCCGGTACGGCGGGGACGGATCCCCCGCGGCGTCCTCACCGACGCGATCGCCGAGATCGCCCGCATCCCCGCGGGGCCGGTCCCGGACCGCGTGCCCCCCGGAAACCTCCCGGACCCGGCAGATCGTGCCTTCGGAGTCTCCACTCAGGCTGCCGGGACAGGGCCGATCTCCGGGCCGATCTCCGGGCGGGGGTTCGCCTGGCACGGTGACCTGACGCCCTGGAACATCTCGCGGGGCCCCGACGGGCGGCTGCTGGTCTGGGACTGGGAGCGGTTCGGCACCGGAGTACCGCTCGGCTTCGACGCCGTCCACCACTTCTTCCAGCGGGCCCTGCGCCGCGACGATCCGGCCACCGCCGCCAGAGCCTGTGTGGCGCGGGCCCTGCGGGTCCTGGCCCCGTTCGGGCTGTCGGCTTCCGAATCCCGGCTGACCGCCATCCGCTACCTGATCGCGCTCGCCGACCGGCACACGGCCGACGGCCACGCGCCCCTCGGACCACCGGAACTCTGGCTCAACCCCGTCGTCGACTCCCAGGAGACCTTGCTGTAAACGACCCCCTCCTAAAGGAGAGGGCTTGAGGCGCAGCGATGCGCTTTGAAGCCCCGCGTTGACCAGCCCTGGCCATCAGCTCAAGGAGGTGCGTTTTGATGGCTACGTTGAACACGAGATCGCAGACCCACCGGCAGGTGCTTCCTCAGCCTGCCGCTCTGGAATCCGTGGGAGCAGACACGCCCGAGGGTGGGCACGAAACGGCTCACGGACACCGCCGCCAGGCGGTACCTGGTGTTCACCATGGGCGAGGGGAGACCGGTCCGGCCGCACCGCCGCACCGGCGTCACCCCGAGGGCGCTTCGGCGTCCGAGGGAGCGGACCGTGAGGTTCACCCCGTCGTGTTCGTCCTCGACAGGCACGGCCACCCGCTCGACCCCTGCCACCCCACCCGCGCCCGCCGCCTGCTGGCGGCCGGGCGAGCGGTGGTTCACCGCCACACCCCGTTCGTCATCCGCCTCAAGGACCGGTCGGCTGCCGACTCCACCGTGGCAGGCGTGCAGGTCGGTATCGACCCCGGCTCCAAGCACACCGGCCTGGCCGTGTTCACCGGCCACGACGGGAGCCGGACCGGACGGTATGCGATCCGGCTCGACCATCGGGGCGCGCTGATCCGCGACAGGCTCGCCTCGCGGGCCGCGTACCGGCGAGGGAGGCGCTCGCGGAACCTGCGTCACCGCTCCCCCCGGTTCCTCAACCGGATCAGACCCCAGGGGTGGCTCGCGCCGTCGCTGCGCCACCGCGTCGAGACCACCATGTCATGGGTGGCGCGGCTGACCCGGTGGGCGCCCGTGGCCGCCGTCCACGTGGAGAAGGTCTCCTTCGACACCCACCTCCTCTCGGCGGGCAAGCCGTTGGAAGGCGTTGAGTATCAACAGGGCACCCTCGCCGGGTACGAGGTCCGCGAATACCTGCTCGCCAAATGGGGGCGCACCTGCGCCTACTGCGACGCGAGCGGCCTACCGCTCAACCTCGACCACATCCACCCGCGTTCCCGGGGCGGCTCCGACCGGATCAGCAACCTCACCCTGGCCTGCGTCCGGTGCAACCAGGCCAAGAACGCCACCCCGATCGAGGAATTCCTCAACGGCAGGCCCACCCTCCTGGCGAAGATCCTCAAGCAGGCGAAGGCTCCACTGCGCGACGCCGCCGCCGTCAACGCCACCCGGTGGGCACTGTGGCGGGCACTGGAAGCCACCGGCCTGCCCGTTCACACCGCCTCCGGCGGCCGCACGAAGTGGAACCGCTCTCGCACCGGCGCGCCGAAGTCCCACACGTTGGACGCGGTGCACGTCGGCGAACTGGAGAGCGTGACCGCCTGGCCGTCCACGATCCTGGTGGTCACGGCGACCGGGCGCGGCACCTACGCCCGCACCATCCCCGACCGATACGGGTTCCCCCGTCTTGCCCGGCCACGGACCAAACGGCACCACGGCTTCCAAACCGGCGACCTGGTCCGGGCGAACGTCCCGGCAGGCAAGAAGGCCGGAATTCACCTCGGGCGAGTCCTGGTCCGCTCCTCCGGCTCGTTCGACATCACCACCCGGCACGGTCGCATCGCCGGGATCAACCACCGCCATGTCCGCTACCTTCAGCGCGCGGACGGCTACGGCTACACGACCCAGAAAGAAGCCGATCGAAATGACTGACCGATCAGGGCACGCCCGGGCCTTGACGGCCCTCCCACTCCCGATCCCTCCCCGGCCTGAAGGCCGGAGCATCCTCGGGAGGTTGCGGTGAAACCCGTGCTGAGCCGTTCGCTCCATGTGGCCACGTGGGGCGCCCGGATCGACCACGCCGACCACGCCGACCACCAGGGGACCCTCCCATGAGACCCGCGCTGAAGCACTCGCTCCACGCGGCCACGTGGGGCATGGGACGCCTCACCTCGGGGAGCCGGGTGCTGCCCTCCTTCCTCATCGTCGGGGCGCAGCGCTGCGGTACCACCTCCCTGTACCGCACCCTGTCCCAGCACCCGCTCGTCCTCAAACCGGTGCTGCGCAAGGGCGTGCACTACTTCGACATGGCGTACGACCGGGGCCTGTCCTGGTACCGGGCGCACTTTCCGCTGCGGATGTCGGCCTCCGTGCCGGCACGCAGGTACGGTTGCCGGCCCCAGGCCTTCGAGTCGTCGCCCTACTACCTGTTCCATCCCCTGGCCGGCCCCCGTATCGCCCGCGACCTGCCGGGTACCAGGCTGATCGTGCTGGTCCGCGACCCCGTCGAGCGGGCCTTCTCCGCGCACGCCCACGAACTGGCCAGGGGGTTCGAGACGGAGCCGTCCTTCGCCAGGGCCGTGGAGCTGGAGGAGGACCGGCTGGCCGGAGCGGCGCAGGCCCTGCGCGACTCGCCGCACTCGACGAACCTGGCCCACCGCCACCACGCCTACCTGGCCAGGGGCCGCTACGCCGAGCAGCTCGCCCGGCTGGAGCCGCTGGTCGGCAGGGATCGCCTGCTCGTCATCGACAGCGGCCGACTCTTCGCCGAACCGGAGCTCGTCTACGACCGCGTGCTGGCCTTCCTCGGACTGCCGCACCTCGGCGATCCGGTGTTCGAACGGCACAACGCCCGGACCAGACCCGCTCCGATGCCCCGCAGGCTCCGCCGTGAGCTGGCCGGCCGCTTCGAGGAGCAGGACACCCTGCTGACCTCGTGGCTGGGCGGGGAGCCGTCGTGGCGCCACTGAGCCCCACCCGTCTGGCGGGTCTGACCGGGGCCGCGCGGAGCGGGGTGGCGGGGCTGCTGGGCGCGGGCGCCGGGGCCGCCGCCCAGTTCCTGATCGTCGTACTGGTCACCAGGGGGGTGGGCCAGGAGACGGCGGGTGCCTTCTTCTCGGTGACCGCCCTGTGCCTGGCGGTCGCCACGGTCCTGCGACTGGACGCGGGGAACGGGCTCGTCTACTTCATCGCCAGGTCTCGTCCTTTCGACTACCGCTGCACCTCCGGCTACGTCCGCGCGGCGCTCGTCCCGGTCGCGTCACTCTCGCTGGCGGCCGCCTGTGCGGTCATCCTCAGCACCTCCGACCCCGCGCTCCGGGTGCTGGCGATGGCCCTGCCCGCGGTGACGTGCTCGGGCGTCGTGGTGAGCGCGACCCGGGGGTTCGGCTCGATGCGGCCGACCGTGCTGCTGGACGGCGTGCTCCAGCCGCTGGCCCAGCTCGCCCTGGTCGGGACCGTGGTACTCGCGGGCCGTGATTCGGTGCCGCTGCTCGCCGCGGCCTGGGCACTGCCGTACCTGCCGGTGCTGCTGCTGGCCTCGGCCTGGTTGCACCGGCGGCTGCCTCGGACGCCCTACCTGCCGGGCACCGCGCACGACCTGTGGCGCCACACCTGGCCCCGATCGCTGGCGGCCGGGATCCAGGCGGTGTTCCAGCGGCTGGACATCGTGATCGTGGCGTTGCTGGCCGGGCCGGCCGAGGCCGCCGTCTACACCGCCGCCACCCGTTTCAAGATCGTGGGGCAGCTGGCCGGCCAGGGCCTGGCGCAGGCCACCCAACCGAGGCTGGTGCGGGCCCTGGCCGAAGGCGACCTGCCACGTGCCCGGGAGCTGTACCAGTCGGCCACCGTCTGGCTGGCCCTGCTGACCTGGCCGGTCTGGCTCGGGTACGCGGCGCTCGCTCCGTGGCTGCTCGGAGCCGTCTTCGGGGACGGCTACGCCTCCGGTGCACCGGTGGCGATCGTGCTGGCCGCGACGATGGCGCTCGCCACCGCGTGCGGGATGGCCGACGTGGTGCTGACCGCCGCCGGGCACACCGGCGCCAGCCTGGCCAACCTGGCCGCCGCCGTCGCCACGACCGTGCTGCTCGACCTGCTGCTGATCCCCTCCCTGGGCTCGCTCGGCGCCGCCCTCGGCTGGGCGGGGGGCACGGTGGTCAAGAACCTGCTGCCGCTCTGGCACATCCACCGCCGGTACGGCCTGCGGCCCTTCGGCGCGCACAGCCTGGCCGCCCTGAGCCCGTGGCGGGCATCCTGATGAGCACCGCGCCCCCCGTACTGGTCACCGGACTGCCCAGGACCGGGACGAGCTGGACGGGCAGGATGCTCGCGGCGAGCGGGGAACTGGTCTACGTCAACGAACCGCTCAACCCCGAGCACCCGCCTGGCGGCTCCCCGGGCGTCCTCGACTCCGTGGTCGGCCACCGCTTCCAGTACATCTGCACCGGCAACGAGCGGCTCTGGCTGCCCGCCTTCACCCGCACCGTCGCGCTGCGCTACGGGTTCCGGGCCGAACTGCGCCGCAACCGCTCGCCGTACGACCTGGCGCGGATGGTCCGGTACGGCACCGCGTTCACGCTGGGGCGGCTGGGCGGCCGCCGGGCGCTGCTTGACGACCCGTTCGCGCTGTTCTCCGCCGGATGGTTCGCCGACCGGCTCGGGTGCCGGGTGGTCATCCTGCTCCGCGACCCGGTGGCTTTCGTCGGTAGCTGGCAGCGGCTCGGCTGGACCGTCTACTTCCACGAGCTACTCGAACAGCCACTGCTGATGCGCGACCAGCCCCACCTGGAGGCGCTGCGCCCGCTGGTCGGATCCCAGGACCGCATCGCCAAGGCGGTGGCCCTGTGGCGGGCGGCCGGGATCACCGCCGCCGACCTGGCCGAGCGGCATCCTCAGATAACCCTGGCCCGCTACGAGGACCTGGCCCGCGACCCACTGACGGAGTTTCGCCGCCTGTACGGGTGGGCGGGCCTGACGTGGTCGGCCCGCGCCGAGGAGCGCGTCCGCCGCGCGTGCACCGCCGCGTCCGGCGCGAGCAGCGGCGGCTTCGCCTGGAGCGGCCTGTCCCGCACGGCCTACCGGCCGATGGACTCGCGCCGCGCCCTCGCCGAGGCCGACGCCAGGCTGAGCCCGCAGGAGGCCCTCCGGGTCAGGGAGCTGGCCTCCTGACGGACGACGGTCCCTCAGGAGAAGAGCCCGCGCAGCAGGGAGACCACGAGAAGCCCGAGGGCGTACGGTAGATCGTCGACCAGATAGCGGCGGGCCAGCCTGCCAGGCTCCCGGGTCAGCCGGAAGAGCCACTCCAGGCCACCTCTGCGCATCCACGCCGGAGCCCGCCGGACGGTGCCCGCGGCGAAGGCGATCGCCGAGCCACAGCCGACGAACCAGGTGCCCGGCAGGTCCCGGCGGAGCGAGGCGATGAGCCGTTCCTGCTTGGGGAAGCCGAGCCCGACGAAGACCAGCCGGGGTGCCGCGGCGATCACGGCGTCGCGTACCCGGGCATAGCTCTCCGGATCGTCCTCGAACCCGTACGGCGGGGCGTCGACTCCGGCGATCATCAGTTTCGGATGACGGCCCACCAGCTCGCAGGCCGCCTGCACGGCCGCGCCCGCGGGGCCGCCCAGCAGGTACACGGGATGGCGGTAGAAGGCGGCGGCCTCCGACAGGGACCAGATCAGGTCGGCGCCGGCGACCCGGCCGGGCAGGGGGGTGCCGAGCAGTCTCGCCGCCCACACCAACGGCATGCCGTCCGCCACCGCGAGGTCGGCGCCTTCGACGAACCCGCGGGCCCGCTCGTCGCGGGCGACGATCCGGCTGATGTCGATGTTCGGGGTGACGAGGTGGCCGCCCTCACCGCGTTTCAGCGCGGCGACCACGTGGTCGACCACCTCGCCCTCGGTCATCGGGTCGATCGCGACGCCCGCCACCCGCACGCGCCTGCGCAGGCGTCTGCGGGTGGCCTTGTCCGGCCGGGGCCGCCGGCGGGGGGCGCTGCGGCCTCGCCACGGCTACGCCGTAGTCCTTCACCATGGC
>NZ_JBEXGU010000180.1:0-15823 GCF_040607515.1 Streptosporangium sp. NPDC005286
GCCGGGTGCGGCCGCCGGAGCGTGGGAAGTTCCGAGTCGCCCGTATTCAGGAGGTGCTCTCGGCGACGGCGCGCAGGGCCGGCGCGTACGACCTCAGGCCGAGGCCCGCGATACCCGCCGGGAGCACCGGTGTCGTGAAGCTCACCGGGCGATCTCCCGGTAGGCGGCTTCGAGAAGCTCCTCCGAGGGGTCGGACAGCGGGGACACCTTCGCCAGGTCGTCCAGGAGGACGAAGCGCAGCGTGGCACCGCGGCTCTTCTTGTCGAGGCGCATGTGGTCGCGGAGCTCGGGCCAGGCCTCGCGGCGGTAGGCGGTGGGCAGCCCGACCGAGGTCAGGATGGACCTGGTCCGCTCCACGAGGTCGGTACCGATCCTGCCGTCCAGATGAGACAGCTCGGCCGCGTAGACCATGCCGATCGCGACGGCCTCGCCGTGGCGCATCCGGTACCGCTCGACGCGCTCGATGGCGTGGGCCAGGGTGTGGCCGTAGTTGAGGATCTCCCGCAGGCCGCCCTCGCGCAGGTCGGCGCCGACGACGTCGGCCTTGACCTGGATCTTGCGCTCGATCAGCTCGCGGGTGTGCCGCCCCTCGGGGAGCCTGGCCCCCTCGGGGTCGTCCTCGATGAGCGAGAGGATCTTCGGGTCCGCGATGAAACCACCCTTGATGATCTCCGCGAGGCCGCCCACGTAGTCGTCGCGGGGCACCGAGACCAGGGTGGCCAGGTCGCACAGGACCCCCGCCGGCGGGTGGAAGGACCCGACCAGGTTCTTGCCCTCGGGGGTGTTGATACCGGTCTTGCCGCCCACGGCCGCGTCGACCATGCCGAGCAGTGTCGTCGGCACCTGCACCACCTTGACACCGCGCAGCCAGGTGGCGGCGGCGAACCCCGCCAGGTCGGTGGTCGCCCCCCCGCCGACGCCGACCACGGCGTCGGACCGGGTGATGCCCGCGCGGCCGAAGGCCGACCAGAGCTCCGCAGCCACCTCGACGGTCTTGGCGCGCTCGGCGTCGGGCACCGGCAACGGGACCACCTCGTACCCGGCCGCCTCGATCGCGCCGCAGACCGGGCGGGCGATCTCCGGCAGGCTCCCGGGGTGGATCACGGCGACGGTGCGGACCTTCGGCCCGAGCAGGCCGGGCAGCTCGCCGAGCACTCCGGTGCCGACCACCACGTCGTACGGGCTCTCGCCGGCGACCTTGATCCTGGAGATCGTCATGGCTCCAGGCCTCTCACGATCTCGTCGACGATCTGGCCGGGCTCGCGCTCGTCGGTCACCACGACGATCCTGGCCAGCTTCTCGTAGATGGGGCGACGGGCGTCCATCAGCTTCTTCAGCCGGCTGCGCGGGTTCAGCACGAGCAACGGCCGCGCCGAGGCCAGGCCCACCCGCTGGACTGCGTTGGAGAGACCGACCTCCAGGTAGACCACCGGATGCTCGGCCAGCAGCTCGCAGGTGGCCTCGGCGAGGATCGCGCCGCCACCGAGAGAGAGCACGCCGTCGTGCTCGGCCAGCGCCCGCCGTACGGCGTCGGCTTCCAGCTCGCGGAAGATCTCCTCGCCGTCCTCGATGAAGATGTCGCTCACCGGCTTGCCCGCCGTGAGCTCGACGTCGGTGTCGGTGTCGCGGAAGGCGACCCCGAGCCGGTCGGCCAGGAGCTGTCCGATGGTCGACTTGCCCGACCCCGGAGGGCCGATCAG
Organism: Streptosporangium sp. NPDC005286; assembly: GCF_040607515.1. Classification (NCBI taxonomy): domain Bacteria; kingdom Bacillati; phylum Actinomycetota; class Actinomycetes; order Streptosporangiales; family Streptosporangiaceae; genus Streptosporangium; species Streptosporangium sp. NPDC005286. The sequence continues at coordinate 1,701 of NZ_JBEXGU010000180.1, forward strand.
TACTGCACGGGGACTCATCCGGCCTCCTTGGACCGCGGCTCGCCGGCCTGGCGCCCGCTCACTTGATCACCAACGAGGAGAGGTAGCCGGACAGGTTGCGGGCGACCTCCTCGACGGAGTCTCCGCCGAACTTCTCGATCGCGGCGTCGGCCAGGATCAGCGCCACCATGGCCTCGGCGACGATCGCGGCGGCCGGGACCGCGCACACGTCCGAGCGCTCGTGGTGGGCCTTGGCCGCCTCACCGGTCAGCACGTCGACGGTGGCCAGCGCCCTGGGGACCGTGGAGATCGGCTTCATCGCCGCGCTGACGCGCAGCGGCTCGCCGTTGGTCATGCCGCCCTCGACGCCACCGGCCCGGTTGGTGATCCGGCGGATGCCGTCCGCGGTGTTCTCGATCTCGTCGTGGGCCAGAGAGCCGGGGCGGCGGGCCGTCTCGAAGCCGTCGCCGACGGCGACACCCTTGATCGCCTGGATGCCCATCAGGCCGGCCGCGAGGCGGGCGTCGAGCCGGCGGTCCCAGTGGGTGTAGCTGCCCAGGCCCGGCGGCAGGCCGTAGGCGACCACCTCGACGACGCCGCCGAGGGTGTCGCCGTCCTTGCGCGCCCTGTCGATCTCGGCGACCATCGCCGCGCTGCCCTCCGGATCGGCGCAGCGCACCGGGTCGGCGTCGATCGCCGCCAGGTCACCGGGGCCGGGGATGACTCCAGGGGTGGTCGCCGCCCCGCCGATCGAGACGACGTGGCTGACGATGTCGACGCCGAGGGCCTGCTTGAGGAAGCTCCGCGCCACCTGGCCGAGCGCGACACGGGCCGCGGTCTCCCGGGCGCTGGCCCGGTCGAGCACCGGGCGGGCGTCGTCGAAGCCGTACTTCTGCATGCCCGCGAGGTCGGCGTGGCCGGGGCGGGGGCGGGAGCGCGGCGCGTTGCGCGCCTGCCCCTCCAGCACGGCCGGGTCGACGGGGTCGGCCGCCATGACCGTCTCCCATTTGGGCCACTCGGTGTTGCCCACCCGGATGGCGACGGGACTGCCGAGCGTGCGGCCGTGGCGGACCCCGCCCACGATGGTGACGACGTCCTGCTCGAACTTCATCCGTGCCCCGCGGCCATAACCGAGGCGGCGACGGCGCAGCGCCTCGTCCAGCCGGGCGGTGGTCACCTCCACCCCCGCGGGCAGGCCTTCCAGGATCGCGACGAGTTCGGGGCCGTGAGACTCTCCGGCGGTCAACCAACGCAACATGCTGACAAGTCTTCCACGTGTCGCCCACTGGAATGGCCCCGGTTCACGGAGTGAGACATCCGCCGGCGGTCAGAGCGCGGTGAGGACCGCGGCGAGGGTGCCAATGGCCATGAAGGGGCCGAAGGGGATCTCGCTCTTGCGGCCCGCGCGGCGCAGGACCATCAGGGCGGCCCCGTAGACGCCCCCGGCCACCAGGCCGAGGAAGGTCCCGGCGACCAGGGTGTCCCAGCCCAGCCAGCCGAGGGCGGTGCCCAGGCTCGCCGCGAACTTGACGTCGCCCAGCCCCATTCCCGCCGGATTGATCAGGAGCAGCACCAGGTAGAAGCCCGCCAGGGCGAGACCGCCGAGACCCGCGCCGAACAGATCGCCGAGGCGGCCGTCGACGAGGGCCGACGCGGCGAGCGGTACGGCGGTTCCCAGGTAGGCGGCCAGGGTGAGACGGTCGGGCAGCCGGTGGACGGCGGCGTCGACGAAGGACAGGGCGACGGCGACCACCGCCAGCCCGCCGAAGGCGAGCAGTTCTCCGGCCCTCCCGGCCGGGGTGGTCACCGCCTGGGCCGGTACGCCGGGCCAGAGCGCCCGCAGCGCGAGAGCGGCCAGCACCACCGCGGTGGTCACCTCCACGACCCCCGCCACCGGCCGGGGCCGCCCGGACCACTCCCCGTCGGGCACCGAGTGGCGGGCCACCACGCGCCGCGTCCACAGCCCGATCACCGCCCCCGACGCGGCCGCCACCAGGACCGGGAGGAGCGGCGCCGCCACGAGGCTCACGAGACCACCACCGCCCCGAAGACCCGGGGACGCCTGACGGTACGAGGCGGGCGGGGGGGCCGGTGTGCCGGCTCGGCGTACTCGCTCACGGAGCGACCATAATCCGCGAACCCCGGCCCCGCCGGGGATCGCGGGGTTCGAAGTGACCTCCTGATCACCACGGGAGTGAGCGCGTTCGCCATCGTCATCGGCGTCTACCGAAATGCGGGCCGGTGCTCCGGCTCTTCAGGACTCCGCTGTCCAATTCGTTTTCGATCTCCGCGACCTGCGTGCCCGGCACCGGATAACGACGCCAGACGTCGACCGGCGGCAATTGAGCAACAGAGTCCTTCAGGTCGGGGACGAAGTCCCGCGCGGGGAGTGCCCGCCAGGGCACGAGCGTGCCTTTACCCACAGGTCACAGCGGGCGTTGCTGCTGCTCGATGTACTGCTCGAGCACCGTGAGCGGTGCACCGCCGACCGACCCGGCGAAGTAGGACCCCGACCACAAACGCCCGCCCCACAGATATCCGCGAACGTGGGAGGCGTACTCCTTGCGCAGGTAGCGGGAAGACACTCCCTTGAGGCTGTTGACGAGCTTGGACAGGGCGACCTTCGGCGGGTAGCGGATCAGCAGGTGGACGTGGTCGTGGTCGCCGTTGAACTCACGTAGTTCGGCCTCGAAGTCGGCACACACCTCACGCATGATCTCCTCACAGCGGGCCAGCATCGCGTCGGTGAACACTCCACGCCGATATTTGGTGACAAACACCAAATGCGCATGGAGAGTGTGGACGACGTGCCGTCCCGTACGTACATCGGGGTTTGGATTCCAGCGCGGTGACATGAACCAAACGATACGATCCGCTGGTGGAGTCGGTGAAACGTCATCGGGCGCACAAGGCGCGGCTTGATCTCAGCGCGGCCCAGGTGACGGTGCTGGACGGCCAAGCCCATGCCGCCCGCGCGCTGTGGAACCTGCTGCACGAGTACGCCACCTTCCGCCCGGGCCGGCTGGCGTCGTTGAAAGAATGTGACGAGGCGATCCGGGTGGCCCGCCGGGAGATCGACTGGATGGGTCAACTGCCCGCCCAGGCCGCCCAGGCGGTGCTGAAGACCTACCGGCAGGCGTGGGCGAACTTCCTCAACCCCGACCACCCCGCCCGACGGCCCACCTTCAAAAGCCGGTCCCGGTCCCGGATGGCCGTGGACGTCCCCCAGGCCCAGCACCTGAACATCGTCCGCCTGAACCGGCGGTGGGGACTGGTGAACCTGCCCAAAGCCGGGCGGGCCCGGTTCCGGTGGACCAAGGACCTGCCCGGCGTCACCAAAGGCGGCCCCGCCGGGCGCATCACTGGGGCACGGCTGGTCAAGGAACCTGATGGCTGGCACATCGTGTTCCGCACCGAGACCCTGGCCGAACCCGCCGCCGCCCACCAGGGGCCGCAGGTCGGCATCGACCGGGGCATCACCGTCGCCCTGGCCCTGTCGGACGGCACCATGCGTGAGCACGCACCCTGGCTCGGCAATGGCGAGAAAGAACACCTGCGCCGACTGGAGAAGAAAGCGGCCCGCCAGCGGCGCACCCGCCATCGTGGTGAACCGACCTCGCATCGGCTGGCCCGCACCTACGACCAGATCGCCCGGCTTCGCGCGACAGCCAAGCGCCGAGCCGTCGACTGGCAGCACCAGACCACCACCGAACTCGCCGCCACCTTCAGCGTGATCAAGGTGGAGAACCTGCCCATCACCACCATGCTCCGCTCCGCCAAGGGCACCGCCGAAGCCCCAGGCAAGAACGTCAGGCAAAAGGCCGGGCTGAACCGGTCGATCAGCGGGGAGGCCTGGGGCCGGACCGTCACCCTGCTGGAATACAAGACCACAGACCGGGGCGGGCAGGTCGTCAAAGTCCCCGCACCCGGCACCTCACAGACCTGCCACCGGTGCGGCCACCGTGATGCGGCCAGCCGTGCCGGAACCGTGTTCGCCTGTACCAACCCCGACTGCGGATGGGTCGGCCATGCCGACACCAACGCCGCGATCAACATCAACAACGCCGACGGAACAGCGGTGTCAGGACGTGGAGACCTCGGGAATGCCCGGTCTGCGAAGCGTCAACCCCCGCGCGCCGCTTAACCCGACGCGACGGGAGAAACCCCGGCCTCCAGGCCGGGAGGAGTTCAACTGCTCATCCAGTATCGCCGGCGCCTCTGGTCGCCGCGCTGGTGCTCACCCACGGCCTGCCGCTGATCGACCGGGTGCACCTGGGGCTCGCCCAGCAGAACGGCGTGACCGCGGTGATCCTCGCCCTGGTCTTCGAGCGCGACTTCGGCGGGTTCGTCGCCGTGATCGCCCCGGCGATTCTGACGGTCAACCTCGTCCACGCGGTGGCCAACCGAACCGCCGACGCCTGGGAGGCTCGGCGATCTCTTCCATCCGTGCCACTGTGACCTCGGGGCCCAGCTCGTCAAGGGTGCCCGACTCGACCGCGGCGAGTGCCCGCAGCAGAGCACCCTCGATCACGAAGGGCACCGGGCCCGCGACGTCGATCACCACCGCGGCGGTGTTCTCGTGCACCGCCGCCTGGCAGACCTGAAGGATGGTGGCCTGGATGGGCCTGGCGTCCCGGCGCCACCGCCGCAGCGGCTCCATCCCGGTGAAGGAGAGCACCGCCTCGCGCCCGTCCGCGCCGACGAGCTTCGGCAGGGCCATCTCGCTCTCCTTCTCCTGCCGCAACCCGTGCTCGCCGATCTCCGACTCCTTCAACAGGGCGACCACGGGCACGAGCAGCCGTGTTCCGCTCAGCGCGGCGACGACCGCACCGGCCTCCGCCTCCCCCGCGGCGAAGGCGGCGAGCGCGGATGTCACGGTGGCGTCGGCGGCGCCGTCGTCGCCGGGGACCAGGGGCTGCGGAATACTCGGCACGAACCGGGAGCCTACCCGCGGTGGCGCTCGGGGAGGATTTCCGCCCCGCCCCGAGCGCGTACCCGTCAGCCGAGGTCGGCGATGGCGGCCACCGGGCCGCCGCCGCTCGGGCCCTGGTGGACCGCGGCGACCGAGACGAACACGGCCGGGTCACCGGTGACGCTGGCCGCGACGCCGCCCACGGTGGCCTTGATCTGGCGGTGCCAGTGCACGTCTGAGTCGTCGAGCATGATGTTGCGGCGGCCCCGCACGCTGCCCGACGGGTCGGCCTCGCACTTCATGAAGACGTTGACCAGCCGGTCACCCAGGTCGGACGGGTGGGGGCGGTCGGGCAGCTCGATGCCACTGGAGCGGATGGCCTCCCAGATGCCGTCGGCGTCCAGCGCGTCCCTCATGACCGAGTGGCCGATCCGGTAGCGGCCACCGATGCCCCGTACGTTGCCGACGACCACGATCTGGGCCCGGTCCAGCTCGACGCCGGAGGAGCACGAGGCGACGGAGGAGTAGAGCGACAGGTCGCGGTGGATCTGGTCGGCGGCGGGCATCTCGATCTCACCGAGCGCGACGGCGATGCCGAGCGCGGTGGTGGAGTTGGAGATGTCCATCGACGGGCCGGTGTCCTCGATCACCACGTCCTTGCCGCGCGACTTGGCGTCGTTGATCGTGGACAGGGTGAGCAGCGGGGTCTTGGTCTGGACGTAGTGCACGTCGGCGGGATCGTCGATCCCGGCGAGCTTCATGGCCTCACGCACTCCGGCGGCCACCTTCTCCACCATCGCGGGCCGGCCGATGTCCTCGGGCAGGATCACATCGCTCATCGCGATGCCGACGCTCACCCGCGGCTCGTCGCTCGGCTCGGCGTTCGCCGTGGTGGCGAAGATCGTGGCATGCGGGCTGAGCACGCCGTCGGTGCCTCCCGACCACACCAGCGGCACGCTCTCGGGGGAAGGATGTCCCTTGGCCTCCAGCACCTCGCGAAAGGCCCTGTCGGCCAGGATCCGGGTGTAGTCGTTCACCCCGCCGTTGCCCTCGGTCTTGCCGATCACCGCGAGCACCCGGTGCGCCTCGATCACCCCGTCGTCGATGAGCCGGGCCAGCCCGGAGGCGTCGGTCACGCTCTCGATGGGCACCTTGCGCACTTCAATGGGTTCCGGCATCCCTGCCACCTTTCAATCGCGTCGTGTTCACTTTCGCACCACGGTGCCGCTCTCGCCGGTGAGCGCCGCCCCGATGTTCTCCAAGGAGGTGATCACCGACCGGTCGCCGCCCTGCTCGACGAAGCGCAGCGCGGCCTCGACCTTCGGCCCCATGCTGCCGCCGGCGAAGTGCCCGGCGGCGTGTAGTACGCGCAACTCGGCCGCGGTGACGGCGCCCAGGGGTCTGGCCTGGGCCGTGCCGAACCCGACGACGGCCCCGGGGACGTCCGTCGCGATGACCAGGACCGTGGCCCGCACGTCCCGGGCGAGCACCGCCGCCGCCAGATCCTTGTCGATCACGGCCTCGACCCCGCCCAGCCGCCCTCCGGCGTCGCGGGCCACCGGCACGCCGCCACCACCCGCGGCCACGACGGTGAAGCCCGCGGCCACCAGCGCGGCGATCGCGGGGGCGTCGAGGATCTCCAGCGGCTCGGGGGAGGCCACCACGCGGCGCCAGCCCCGGTCGAAGCGGCGCCAGGTCTGCCCGAGCTCCTCGAAGCGACGGGCCTCCGCCTCGCTGAAGTAGCGGCCGATCGGCTTGACCGGGTCCTGGAAGGCCGGGTCGGCGGGGTCGACGAGCGTGCGGGTGACCACGACGGCCGCGCGGCCGTCGAGCGCGTTGAGGACGAGGGTGCCTATGGTGGCCTGCGTCTGTGCCCCGCACCAGTCGAGCGGCACCGGGGGCACGACGTGCGCGGCGAGCTGGTTCTTCAGGATCAGGTTGCCGACCTGGGGGCCGTTGCCATGGGTGAGGGTCACCTGGTGGCCGTCCGCGATGAGCGCGGCGACATGGCGGACGGCCTGCTCGACCGCGCGGCGCTGGTCACCAGGTGAGGCCCCGCCGTCGGGCCCCGTCATCGCGTTGCCACCGAGCGCGATCAGTACTCGTTCACCCACAGGCTGACGCTAACGGCCCCCACGCCTCGTCTCATGGGCACTCACTGCCCAAGGAAGGCCAACTCTTCGACACAATCCGCCAGCCGAGCGGTCTCCGGAGGCGTAGACGCCCCCGGCTGTGGCGGCGGGAGAGGGCGTTCCCCGGCCCCGCTTGTTGCGAGAGTGCCAACTTTGCGGCGGCAACAGGCGCGGGCAGGGCATAGCTCCGGTGCGGGGTGGCGAGAAAGGCTCTTGTCCGGCGTTCTTTCTGAGGAGAGATCGAGTGGGGCAGCTCCGTCTCGGCCACATCATCGTGATCGTCCTGTGTGTCGTGACGGGGTTCGCGGTGCTCACCGTCGCGGCCGGCACGCTCACCGGCGGGCGGTCCGCGTCTCCGCCGCCCAAGGTGGACATGGTCGCCGAGGCCGGACGGCTGGCCTCGGAAGGACTGTCGAAGGCCAACGACTTCGACTGCCGGCCCCGCCAGGACGCGCCGTACCCGGTGGTGCTCGTCCACGGCGCGCGAAGCACGGGGGCGGCGACCTGGCCCGTCGCGGCCCCCTACCTGAGCAAGCAGGGCTACTGCGTCTTCGCCCTCGACTACGGCTGGAGCAACTCGATCAGGCGCTCGGCCCGGACGCTGGGAAACTTCGTGGACGGGGTGCTCCAGGCCACCGGGGCCGAGAAGGTGGCGATCGTCGGGCACAGCCTCGGAGGGATCGTCCCCCGGGCGTACATGCGCTCGGAGGGCGGGGCGGGCAAGGTGTCCGAGCTGGTCACCCTGGGGGCGCCGCACCACGAGCTGACCGGGGAGCTGCGCAGGAGCTGCGGCGGGGAGACGGTCTGCGACGAGCTCCACTCGGACTCGGCCCTGATGAAGGAGCTCAACACCCCCTCCATGGTCGAGCCCGGCGTCGACTACACCGCGCTCGGGCTGAAGGCCGAGCAGGAGGCCGCCTCGACCTTCGTCGAGGGGCCGCCCGAGCAGGTGACCAACCGGATGCTCCAGGACGACTGCCCGCTCAAGGGGATCATCGAGGGTGCCATCGGGCACAACCTGGAGGCGCTCGATCCGGTGATGCTCTCCTATGTCAACAAGGCGCTGGAGACTCCCGGGCCGATGCCTCGCGACTACCGGCCGGACTGCTTCGCGCTCATCCTCTGATCGGCTCGTTCATCCCCCGAGCAGCCGGGTGATCTCCCCGACCACCGGCGCGCGCTGCGGCTGCAGGTAGAAGTGGTCGCCGGGAAAGACCGTGAGGGAGAAGTCGGAGATCGTGCGGGCCTCCCACGACTTGGCCTGGGCCGGGGTGACCTCCGGGTCCGCGTCGCCGACGAGAGCGGAGATCGGGGTGTGCAGCGGGGGTCCCGGGCGATGGCGGTAGGCCTCGACCAGCCGGAAGTCGGCGCGGATGTAGGGCAGGACGATCTCGCGCATCGCCCGGTGGGCGAGGATCTCCACCTCGGTACCGCCGAGCTTGGCCAGCTCGGCGACGAGGCGGTCGTCGTCGTAATCCGAGATCGCGATCCTCTCCCGGGGATCGTGCGGTGCCCTCACCCCGGACACCAGCAGCCGCGCCGGGGCGAGTCCCCTGGCCTCCAGGCGGCGGGTGACCTCGTAGGCGAGCATCGCTCCCATGCTGTGCCCGAACAGCGCGAAACGCCGGTCCAGCAGCGGCAACATCGCCTCGGTCACCAGGTCGGCCAGCGTGTCCATGTCCTGGGGCGACGGTTCTCCGAACCGGTCCGCCCTGCCCGGCAGCTGCGTCGCGTGGAGCTCGACGGAGTCGGGTAGCAGCGCGGGCCAGTCCCGGTAGGCGGTGGCCGACCCGCCCGCGTGCGTGAAGCAGAACAGCCGCGTGGTCGCCCCCGGGCGGGGGGAGGCGCAGCGCAGCCAGGTCATGCGATTCCCCCGTGCACTCGGCCGCTCACTGTTCCATCGCCCTGATCAGGCTGTTGGGCCGCATGTCGGTCCAGTTGGCCTCGATGTGGTCCAGGCAGGCCTGCCTGGAGTCCTCACCGAAGGCGACGGTCCAGCCCGCCGGGATCTCCGACCAGGCGGGCCAGAGAGAATACTGGCCCTCGTCGTTGATCAACGCCAGATAGACGCCCTCGGGGTCCTCGAATGGGTTGCTGCTCACTCTGTGTCCTCTCTGAGAAGGGCGGCGATCTCCGCAATAGGCCCGGGACTCAACATGTTCGCATGGTCGCAGGCGACCTGGTGATCATGGATGGCGCCGGTGACGTACGGCTTCCAGTCGGCGGCCGTGGGACCGCCCTCCTCGTGGCCGTGAGCCGCGGTCACGAAGAGCACATCCCCCTCGAACATCCTCGGCGCGTACTCCTCGGAAATCTTCACACCGTTCCGGTAGTTCCGGTAGACCGCCGTCAGCGTCCGCTCGTCCAGCGTGGCGTACGGGCCGCCCTGCTCGCGCAGGAACTCCACGACGTCGCCGATCTCGCCCGGCCCGTCGTAGTCGATGGCCGAGAGCAACTCGACCAGCACGTCACGCTCGTCCGGGTTGATCTCCTGGCCCGGGTAGGAGTCGAGCAGCGCCAGCAGCGCGACCTCCTCCCCTCGCTCGCGCAACTCCACGGCCATGGCGTGGGCGATCAGACCGCCCATGGACCAGCCCGCCAGCCGGTACGGCCCGTGCGGCCGGACCTGGAGCAGGCGCTCCAGGTAGTCCAGGGCCATCGCCTCGATCGACGGGGCCACGTAGTCGGGCTCGGCCAGCACCCTGGCCTGGAAGGCGTAAAGGGGCTGGTCAGGGCCGAGGTGGCGGAGCAGTCCCGCGTACGGCCAGCCGAGCCCGGCACCGGGGTGCACGCAGAACAGCGGCGGCCGGGAGCCCGAGGCACGCAGCGGGAGCAGCATCTCCAGGCCTCCCTCTCCAAGGTCCCGCGTGCTCTCCCCCTGCGCGCGGGCGAGCGCCTCGGCCGTCTGGTGGGCGAACACCTCGCGCGGGCTGATCACCAGCCCCTCCCGCGCCGCGAGGGAGACCAGCCGGATCACCCCGATGCTGTCACCCCCCAGGTCGAAGAATCCGTCGTCGGCGCCGACCCGCTCCAGGCCGAGCACCTGGGCGAACAGCCGGCAGAGCGACTCCTCCTCAGGGGTGCCAGGGTCGCGCCCCGCGGTGGGGGCGGACCCCGAGGGCAGGGCGGCGCGGTCCACCTTCCCGTTCGGGGTGAGCGGCAGCGCGCCCAGGCCGATCACCGACGACGGCACCATGTACTCGGGGAGCGTCCGCCCGGCGAACCGCCGCAGTTCCTCGGGCGCCACGGTGCCGACCACGTAGGCGAGCAGGCGGCGGTCGCGGACGGTCACGGCCACCTGGACGACATCCGGGTGCCCTGCCAGGGCCGCCTCGATCTCCGCCGGCTCGATGCGGAACCCCCGGATCTTGACCTGGCGGTCGGCACGGGCCAGGTACTCCAGCACGCCGTCCGCCGACCACCTGACCACGTCCCCGGTCCGGTACATCCGCCCGCCGTACGGGCAGGCGACGAACCGTTCCGCGGTCAGCGCCGGGCGGCCGAGATAACCGCGGGCCAGCCCGGCGCCCGCCAGGTACAGCTCGCCCGGCACCCCCGGCGGGACCGGCCGCAGGAAGCCGTCCAGCACGTAGGCGCGCATGCCGTCCATGGCCCGCCCGATGGGCGGCGTGCCGACGCGGGAGACAGCGGAGACAGGGTGGTGGGTGGCGTACGTCGTGGCCTCGGTGGGCCCGTAGACATGGCCGAGCAGGGTCCGCGGGCAGGCCGCCAGTACCCGGCGCATGGCCGCGGCCGAGGCGGCCTCACCGCCGGTGAGGACCTCGGCGAGCGGCGCGAACGTGCCCGGCGCCTCCTCCGCGACCAGGTTGAACAGTGCCGTCGTGATGAACAGCGCGGTCAGGCGGTGCCTGGCGACGAGGCCGGCGAACGCGTCGGGCCCGAGGTCGCCCGGCGGCGCGACGACGACGGTACCGCCACGGAGCAGCGGCACCCAGATCTCGTATGTGGAGGCGTCGAAGGCGTGCGGCGAGTGCATCAGCACCCGCCGGTGCCGCTCCCACCTGCGATCCGCGGCCAGGGCCACGACGTCGCGCTGCCGCACCGCGACCCCCTTCGGCGTTCCCGTCGAACCCGAGGTGTAGATGACGTACGCGAGATGCTCGGGGTGAACCTCGACCCGCGGCTCCGGCGGTGCCGGATCGGCCGGGACGGGCTCGTCCACCCGGACCACCTCGGCGGCGTGCTCGAATCCGGGAGTGCGGTCGGTGACCAGTACCGGAGCGCCGGTGTCGGCCATCACCCAGCTCATCCGGTCCGGTGGGTGGCCGTGGTGGATCGGGACGTAGGCTCCCCCCGCCTTGGCGATGGCCAGGGTCGTCACGACCACGTCGGCGGACCTGTCGAGCAGGACCGCGACCGGCGTCTCAGCGCGGACGCCCAGCCCGACCAGCCGGCGAGCCAGCCGGTCGGCCCGGCCGTCCAGCTCGGCGTAGCTGAGGGAGAAACCGTCGCCGACGACGGCCTCGGCATCCGGTGCCCGCCGCACCCGCTCGGCGAAGGCACCCGCGATCGTCGTCGCGGCCCCGGGCACGGGCAGGGGTTCGGGGCCGTTCCAGTCGTCAAGGATCCGGACGCGCTCGTCGGCGGAGAGCGGGTCGAGCCGGGCGAGCGGCAGCTCGGGGTCGGTGGCGACGGCCTTGAGAAGAAGGACGAGCCTGTCCAGGAGCCTGACGGCCTCAGCGTGGGGGACGACGTCGGGGCGGTGGTCGAGTCGCAGGGAGAGCCGCTCACCGGGGACGACCGCCAGGGCCAGCGGGTAGTGGGTCGCGTCGCTGCCCGAGGCACCCGCGAGCCGCGGTCCCGCTTCCACGCCCGCTTCCACGGAACGGCCGTTCAGGGTCGCGGTGTCGAGAGGGTAGTTCTCCAGGACCGTCATGGTGTCGAAGAGCTGCCCCAGCCCGCAGGCGCGCTGGATGTCGGACAGGCCGAGGTGGTGATGGGCGAACAGCTCGGACTGCTCCGCCTGGAGGCGTTCGAGCAGCCCGGCCAGGGTCTCGGCGGGGTGCAGCCGGACCCGGACCGGCAGGGTGTTGATGAACAGTCCGATCATGCGTTCGGCGCCGGGCAGCTCGGGTGGGCGGCCGGAGACCGTACCGCCGAAGACGACGTCGTCGCGGCCGGTCAGCTGGGCCAGCAGCAGAGCCCAGACCCCCTGGACCGCCGTGTTGAGGGTGAGCGATCGGGCGCGCAGGACGGAGCTGAGGCGGCCGGTGAGATCCCTGTCGAGCTGGGCTCGGACGCATCCGGGATTCACCGGCGTCCGGATGACGAGGTCTGCGGCGACGAGGGTCGGCCCGGCGACCCCGTCCAGGGCACGGCACCACGCCTCCCGCGCGGCGGCCCGGTCCTGGCGTGCCAGCCAGGCCAGATGGTCGCGGTACGGCGGCGCGGGGGCGGGTTCCCGGCCCGAGTACAGCGCGAACAGCTCGGCCGCCAGCAGCGGTGTCGACCAGCCGTCCAGCAGGATGTGATGGTTGGTGAAAACCAGCCGGTATCTCTGGGGACCACTCCGTACCAGCACGAACCGCATCAGCGGCGGCCGGGACAGGTCGAACCGCCGGGCCCGCTCCTCGGCGGCCACCGTCTCGGCGTCGGTCCCCGCCACCTCCCGCCACGGCACCTCCACCCGCCGGTGCACCAACTGCACGGGATCGCCCCCCGCCCGCTGCCGGAACGAGGCCCGCAGGTTGGCGTGACGGTGCACCAGCCGACAGGCCGCGTCCCGCAGCGCGGGGACGTCGAGGGCGCCCTCCAGCTCCAGCACGAGCTGCGCGGTGTAGACGTCGGGCGCCGCCTCGTCGAACAGGGCGTGGAAGAACAGGCCCTGTTGCAGCGGCGACAACGGCAGGATGTCCTCAAGCTGGCTCACCGTGCGCTCCACTCCGCGTCGAGTTCCGCCGCGAACGCGTCGATCTCTTCCTGGCCGATGGAGATCAGCAGGTCCGACGGGGTCAGACCGTCTCCGGTGTGTCGGGACAGGCCGGTGAGGGCGGTGAACCACGCCTCGGCCAGCTCCCTGACCTGCTCCTCGCCGTACAGGCGCCCGGCCCACGACCAGGTCGCCGAGAGGCGCGGCCCGTCCGGCAGGTCCCTGGTGAGGGCGTTGACCTCCAGCGCGTGCGGGAGCGCGAGGTCGGCCGCGTGCCCTCCGCCCACCGCCTCCGACTCGGGCGCCGGGGACCAGTCCGCACCTGTGGCGGCCTCGACGCGGCCGAGGTAGTTGAAAGCCAGCTCCGGTACGGGACACCGGGCCAGTTCCCGCGCGGTGACGGGGTTGAGGTGGCGGAGCAGGCCGTAACCGATGCCTTCGCCGGGAGTCGCACGGAGCTGCTCCTTGACCCGTTTTATCGCCCGCGCGGCGGTGGGACCCGAAAGGTCGGTCCAGTCGGCGGGGCCCGGGTCGAGCCTGACGGGGTGGATGGTGGTGAACCAGCCCACGGTCCTGGACAGGTCGGCGTCGGGGAAGATCTCCGCACGGCCGTGCCCCTCCAGGTCGAGCAGCACCTCCCGCTGCCCGGTGCAGCGGGTCACCGCCAGCGCGAGCCCGGCGAGCAGCACGTCGTTGACCCGGCCGCGGAACGCCGCCGGGAGCCGGGTGAGCAGCGGAACGGTGACATCGGCGGGAAGTTCGAGCGTGAGGTGGCGCTGGGTGGCGAAGGTGTCCGTGGACGGGTCCAGCCGCCCGGTGCCGCCACCGAGCGTGCGGGTCCAGTGATCGAGCTCGCCGGTCCTGCGGGCCGTCTCGTCGTGCAGGCGGTGTGCCCAGGTACGGAAGGAGGTGGGCACCGGCTCCAGTACCGGGACTCTCACCTGAGCGACCGCTCCCTGAAGGAGCCCTTCTTGAGCGGTCGCGTCTTGCCGGGTGACCCGTTCGTGCGCTGTCGTCTTTCGCGGGGCCGATCGTTGGATGGCCCCTTCGTGAACTGCCGCCTGCGGGACCGCTTCCTGACCGGTCGCGTGCCAGGCGGTGAACAGGTCCGGCAGCAGGATGCGCCAGGACACCCCGTCCACCGCCAGATGATGCACCGTCACCACCAACCGGCCCGACACCTCCGGTCCGGCATCCAACCACGCCACCC
>NZ_JBEXGU010000180.1:15921-18597 GCF_040607515.1 Streptosporangium sp. NPDC005286
AGCAGGATGCGCCAGGACACCCCGTCCACCGCCAGATGATGCACCGTCACCACCAACCGGCCCGACACCTCCGGTCCGGCATCCAACCACGCCACCCGGACCAACTGCCCGGCCACCGGATCCAACCCCGACCGCGAGACGACCGCCTCCTCGGCCACCGCAGCGGCCAGATCCCCCGACACCTCCACCCGGCGCACACACCCGTCCGCCACCACCGCCCCCCGCGGAGCGACCTCGCCCCCCCCTTCCGCCGACACCCGCAACCGCAGCACGTCATGGTGATCCAGCACCACCTGCACCGCGAAGGTCAGACGATCCAGCCCCAGCCCGGGAGGAACCTGCAGGACGACCGTCTGGCTGAAGTCACCGATCGGCCCGGTCAGGTCACGCAACCAGGCCATGATCGGAGTCTCGGGGAACCACCCGATCCCCGCGTCTTCCGCCTCGCCCCGCTGCTGCCGTTCCTCGACCGCGACCGCGGCCAACTCCCGCACGCTCTGATGCTGGAACACATCCCTGGGCGAGAACACCACCCCCGCCGCACGCCCCCGAGCCACCAACCGAATCGCCACGATGCTGTCCCCACCCAGATCAAAGAACCCGTCATCCACCCCCACCCGCTCGACCCCGAGCACCTCGGCGAACAGGCCGCACAACAACACCTCACGCGCCGACAACGGCCCTCCAACCGACCCCGGCCCAGACCCCACCACCCCCGACACCGACGGCACCGGCAACGCCGCCCGATCCAGCTTCCCGTTCCCCGTCAACGGCAACACCTCCACCACCACCACCGCCGACGGCACCATGTAATCGGGCAACACCTCCCCCGCGAACCGCCGCAACCGCCCCACATCCAACCCACCCGACAGAGCCGACGGAGCCAGTGCACCGGACATGCCCGACGGCTCCGCACCCAGCACATCCGACGAACCCGCAACCTCCGACGCCCTCCCACCCCCAGCCGGGCCACCGGCCGGCTCCGCCGCCGCGTCCGTCACGGCCTCCACCACATACGCCACCAACCGCCGATCCCCCGGCCGGTCCTCCCGCACCACCACCGCCACATCCGCCACCAGCGGATGCGCCGCCAGCACCGCCTCCACCTCCCCCAACTCGATCCGGAAACCCCGCACCTTCACCTGCTGATCAACCCGCCCCACATACTCCAACCCCCCACCCCGACCCCACCGCACCAAATCCCCCGACCGATACATCCGCCCACCAGAACCATCAAACGGACACGCCACAAACCGCTCCGCCGTCAAACCCGCCCGGCCCACATAACCCCGCGCCAACCCCGGACCCGCCACATACAACTCCCCCACCACACCCACCGGCACCGGCCGCAAAAACTCATCCAACACATACAACCGCAAATCCGGAATCCCCACCCCAATGGCGCTCGGAGCCCCCTTCTCCACCATTCCACGATTCAGCGGCGAATAGGTTGCATGCACCGTCGTCTCGGTAATCCCATACATATTCACCAGCAGCGGCGCACTCTCGGGATGGCGGTCGTACCAGTCACCCAGCCGCCCCAGCTCCAGCGCTTCCCCGCCGAAGATGACATACCGCAACAACAGCCCCGCTCCCCCCAGATCCCGCTCCGCCGCCATCAACTGATAAAACGCCGACGGCGTCTGATTCAACACCGTCACCCCGCACTCCACCAACAACCCCAAAAACTCCACCGGCGAACGACTCACCTCAAACGACACCACCACCAACCGGCCACCCGACAACAACGCCCCCCACAACTCCCACACCGAAAAATCAAACGCATACGAATGAAACAACACCCACACATCAGACTCTCCAAACCCAAACCACTCCCGAGTCGACGCCAGCAACCGCGTCACACTCCCCTGCGAAACCACCACACCCTTCGGACGCCCCGTCGACCCCGACGTGAAAATCACATACGCCGGATGCCCAGGAAGAACCCCCTGCCCCCCAACGGAAACCGGAACCGAAACCGGGACTGAAGCCACGGCCGGAGCTGAGACAGGAACCGAAGCCGGGGCTGGTGTCGAGACCTGGACCGAAGCCGGAGCCGAGGCCGGGAGCGAAGCCAAGACCGGGCTTGAAGCCGGGACATCTCCCACCGGCCCCACACCCGTCACGATGCGTGAGCCGTCCAGCACCACCCGCGCCATCCCCGCCGGCAACACCCCCTCCGTCCCCGGCACCACCACCGCCACCACCGGAGCCGCATCCCCCACGATCTGCGCCACCCGCTCCACCGGATACGACGGATCCACCGGCACATACCCACCCCCCGCCTTCACCACCGCCACCACCGCCACCACCAACTCCACCGACCGCGGCACCACCAACACCACCAACCGCTCCGGCCCCACCCCCGCGGCCACCAACACCCCCGCCAACACCCCCGCCCGCGCGTCCAACTCCCCATACGACACCTCCACCCCGCCACACACCACCGCCACCGCATCCGGCGAAGCCGCCACCTGAGCCTCGAACTCCTCCACCAACGTCGACCCAGCAGGCACCACCCCCCGCCCCGCCCACTCACCGAGAATGACCTCACCCTCGGCCTCATCCAGCAGATCGATATCGCTCAACCGGACATCCGGATCGGCGACCACCGACTCCAGCAACCGCCCGAACCGCACCACCATGTCCTCGACCGTCACCCGATCGAACAGATCG
>NZ_JBEXGU010000181.1:0-18331 GCF_040607515.1 Streptosporangium sp. NPDC005286
GGCGGCTCGGACCGGATCAGCAACCTCACCCTGGCGTGCATCGGCTGCAACCAGGCCAAGAACGCCACCCCGATCGAGGAATTCCTCAAAGGCAGACCCGCCCTCCTGACGAAGATCCTCAAGCAGGCGAAGGCCCCGCTGCGCGACGCCGCCGCCGTCAACACCACCCGGTGGGCGCTGTGGCGGGCACTGGAGGCGACCGGCCTGCCCGTTCACACCACGTCCGGCGGCCGTACAAAGTGGAACCGCTCCCGCACCGGCGCCGCCAAGTCGCACACGTTGGACGCGCTGCACGTCGGCGAACTGGAGACCGTGACCACCTGGCCGTCCACGCTCCTGGTGGTCACGGCGACCGGGCGCGGCACCTACGCCCGCACCACCCCCGACCGGTACGGATTCCCTCGCCTTGCCCGGCCACGGAGCAAACTGCACCACGGCTTCCAAACCGGCGACCTGGTCCGGGCGAACGTCCCGGCAGGCAAGAAGACCGGGATTCACGCCGGGCGAGTCCTGGTCCGCTCCTCCGGCTCGTTCGACATCACCACCCAGCACGGTCGCATCACCGGGATCAACCACCGGCACGTCCGCCATCTTCAACGCGCGGACGGCTACGGCTACACGACCCAGAAAGAAGCCGATCGACATGACTGACCGATCAGGGCACGCCCGGGCCTTGACGGCCCTCCCGCTCCCGGTTCCTCCCCGGCCTGAAGGCCGGGGCATCCTCGGGAGGTTCTGGTGAACAGGGGCCTGTCAGGCGCGGTTTCCACCAGTGGAAACGGCAAAAACCCCAGCGGCCTCACCCTGGACGAATGGAACACCTTCGTCAGCAGCGTCAAGGACGGCGAGTTCGACATGCCCCGGTGATGCGGCGCCTCGTCACCAATGCGCTGGGAGCCGAGTCGTCACCGATCGACCAGTTATGCGGCACGGTTACCCCACGTACGGATAGGTCATCAAGTCCGGCGGGGCGGGGCATCGCCGGCGGTCAGCCGCGTCGCATGGTGAGGATCTCGCGCCCCCGCTCCGGTGTGATCAACCGGGCGATCCTCGGATCGGCCAGCAGAGCGATCGGCGCGAGGTGGTCATCGCTCATCGGGCGCCACAGCGACAGGGCGTCGCGCAGGAGCGGCCAGGCGTCGTCCCCGGTGTGGTCGGCGATCGCGGCGTGCACCGCGTCGTCGAAGTCCGCCCCGCCGAAGCGGACCCGGAATCCGGGCTCGCTCGCCCGCGCCCGGTAGTCGGCGATCAGCCGCTGGACCGGTTCGGATCCGTGCTTCACCAGGCCGACGAGGGTGGACTGGGTGCGCCAGCGAGCGGTGCGCTTGTGGTCGGCGAACAGGATGGGCAGGACCTCGGCTGTCAGGAAGGGAGCGTCAAGAGGCCAGGTGGGCTCGATGCCACGCCTCAGCGTCGAATCGATCAGCTCGATCGCATCGCCGACGCCCAGTATGGCCCGCATCTGGAACAGCAGGATCTTGGCACGGTCCCGGCCGAAGCGCGCGGCCTCCTCCAGCACCGCCAGCGGCCCGTCGACCTCGCCCGCCAGGCTCGCCAGACGGGCCTGCTCGATCTTCGCGTCCCAGTCACGCTGGGTCTGGCACTGCGGGCGGTCCAAGGTGTGAAAACCGGCATACAGGTCGTACATCAGCTCATAGAAGGAGCCGTGCCGCTCCGGGCCCATGGCCCTCCAGGTGAAAAGCTCGTAGGCGGCCCACTCCCCGTGCTCGTCCACGTCTCCCGGGTCGAGGAACAGGATGCCCGCGTCCGCCTCCAGCGAGATCTGCAGCGATCGCGCGAGGATGACGGCATCGTCCTCCTCGTCACCCTCGTCATCGATGTCGTCGCAGTCTTCAGCCCACGGCGAGTCCAGGTCGCGCAGCCACCCGATGTCACCGGTGTCGCGCAGCCGGTGGACGAACAGGCCCGCGTCTCGCCAGCCGTCGGTCGCCAGGAGGAACTCCCGGAAGGACGGCGGCAGCACGCACCCCAGCCGCGCCTCCGCCGCGGCCACCTGCTCGGCCGAGGCAGGCGGGAAGCCCAGCCAGTCATCGGTGACCGGCTCCTCGAACGCCGAGCGCGGCTCCACGTCGTGGACGGCGAGCCACTCCTCACTCCAGCGCTTCAGAAACGGCTTCCAGGCCTCACGGTTCACGCGGCACCCCTCGCACATCGATCATGTCGCGCTCATCCCAGCAGAAGCCACCGACATCGCGGACCGGCACCGAGTGTCATCGCCCGCCAGCAGGTTCCCGTGGGCCACGCAGCTTCTGATGCTGCTGGTCGCGCACGGGTGTGGCCCCGCTCGGATTCGCAGTGGACACGATGCAGATGAGCATCGACGACCAGCGGCTGTACCGCACTGCCTTCCACACCCTCGAGGAGTTCGAACGGCGTGTTAGGGAACTCAACGAGCTGAGCGACCGCGCCGGACGGCCTCACCGGCGGAGCCCTGCGCCCGGCACCGCATCCCTAACTCAGATACCCACAGATCTGGCGCCGAGATCGGGAGCGGATGAACCGTGGGCCGGATATCGGTTCGCCGATATCCGGCAGATCACCCACAGCGAGAATGATGCTCGCTTATTAAGAATGGACCAGCAAGTGTATTCATGATGAGATGCGTCGGTGACGTCTTCCGATATGACTTCGACCGCGAAATACGCAATCGAGGCATATCGCAGAGTGGCCGAGCTCGCGCAGGCCAACGCATCCGCGCTGAACAGAGCGTCTCAGGTGATGCAGACCAATACCTGGGTGGGTGGCGGAGCGTCCTATTTCACCAAAGAACTGTTCTCCCACCGCGTACGGCTTCAGCAGGCGTTCCAGACGGCGCTGGACGAGATCACCGAACTGATCGCACGCCAAGGCGGAACCTCTCCCCCACACCTACGGGTGGTCACCCCACTCCAAACGACCATGAGTGCGGGGGCCGGCGGGTTTAGGGGGATAGGCACCGCCCAGATGGAGCTCCTCATCAGAGAGCTCGACCGGGCCGGTGACCCGCTGCTGGAAGCCGGATCTCAACTACAGAACGCCTGCTCGGTGCTGTGCGTGGCCCCCGGCGCAGGCCCTGCGATCGGCTCCATCGGGGCCTGGGCCGAGACCCAGACCAGAGATCTGCGAAAGCGTCTGGAGACCATCACGCGCGTGGCGCCGATCGCCGAGAACGGACTTCCCCTGCAAGGGCCATTCCTCGGCATGGACACAATCGGTGCGGGAGCGGCGGCGTACGGGCTGTTCGGCGCGTTCGACACCGCGCCGAACAAGGCCAGGGACCTGCTCTCCCGCGCGAGCGGCGGCGATGCCAAAGCCCTGGAGGGGATACTGAAACTCCAGCGGGAGGGAAAAGACGCGAGCTTGGCACAGCGGGTCAGCGCCTGGTGGAAGACACTGAGTCCGGCCACCGCGAAGGAGCTGACCAGTGCGGCTCCGGGCCTGGTCGGCTCACTGAACGGGCTGCCCTCGGCCACCCGCGACAGACTCAACCGGACCTTTCTCGACCAGGAGGAGAAACGGCTGACCACGATGCTGTCCGGTCTCACGGAGAAAGCCGGGTGGGCCGTGTTCTCCGGAGAGGGGCGCGCGGGGTTGGAGGTGGCCAGAGAGCGGGTCTCCCTCATGCTGAAGAGGGTCCAGGAGGTGAGAGCGGCCCTCGCCAAGGGAGGCCGGAACGGCTTCCCCCCGGCGCTGCTGCTCGCCTTCGACGCGGTGAACGCGCACGGCCGCGCGGTGGTGTCGTACGGCGACCCCGACAGGGCACACAACATCACCACCTATGTGCCGGGGTTGACCACCCAGGTCGAGAACGGCGCCGCCGACTTCGACCGCGCCCGGCGCACCTGGAGTGCGGCAGACATGTTTGCCGACGGAAACCAGACGGCTTCGATCGCGTGGCTCGGCTATGACGCTCCGCAGCTCGACCTCGGATTGATCACCCCGGGCCATACGGTGGCCGCGGACGGTGCCGCCGAGAAGGGCGCCCAGGAACTGGCCTCCTTCACCGATGGGCTGCACGCCACCCATGACCTCGCCGTACCGGCCCGTCTGACCATGGTCGGCCACAGCTACGGCTCCCTGACTACGGGTAAAGCCGCCACGCTGCGCCCTCCCGGGACGTTCGCCGACGACCTGAGCCCCGGCGTTGGCACCTCCCAGGCCACCGAGCTGGGTGTGGGCAGTCATGTGTGGGTAGGGGCCAGTGACAATGACCCTGTCGCCAAGCTTGGGCGGTTCGGTGGAGATCCGGACTCCCCCGAATTCGGCGCCATCCGCTTCCGCGCTGGCGAGGGCGGCCACTCCGACTACTGGATGGACAATTCTGATTCTCTAATTAACATCGGCCACATCATCGCCGGAGAATTTGATGACGTCCAGAAAATATTCGCACCTTTTCTTCGGCCATCGGATTTATCTTCATAAATGTAAACGTCGCGAAAAAATCGCGCGAGATGCCAATTAAGCTAGCCGCCGAACGGCCACGCGAACTGCGAGAGGAACTCATGGCACGGCGATTACGCGTACTCGCGGCACTCACCGCGTTGATGATGGTCAGCTGGCTCAGCGGCTGCGCGAAGGAGTCGAAGATGAACGATGGGCCGAATATGTCCGAGGCCCAGGCCCTCACCCGGGTGGAGGAGCTCATCCGCTCGACCCTCACTGGAATTACACCGACTCCTGGCCTGGACCTTTACCCCACGAGTCTCGCTGACCACCCCTGCATCCCGAATGAGGGGAACATCCTCACCGGGGATATCTATGTCATTCGAATTTACTACCTGACAGGGATTCCCAAGGAGCGTCTCGTCGAGGCGGCTCGACATATTCAGGCGAACTGGGAGGGGGCAGGACATAAGATTACAAACGAATATGCGTTCGATAAGGGCAAACCTAGATTGTCCGGCAGGACCGGTGATGACTTTCGCCTCGCTCTCGATACGGCCAAGCGAAACTCTACCTTGCAAATTTTGTTCTCAGTGAGCTCGCCATGCTTTCGCCCCGACAAGCCTTCCCCCTCCTCCACCTGACCCGCCAAACTCATTTCTCCTTGCTCGCACAGCTCATCAGCCGAATTCTGCCGCGTCATCGTGGGATGGGGAGGCCGGCGTCCCGGACGAGTGGGGATCAGGTCCGTGGACGCCGGCCTTTGTACGGTCCACGCTCGGCAAGGGGGGCCGCGGGCATGGACCGGCTCCGGGTTCAGGGGATCGGTGGGAAGTGGGGACGATCCCGCTGAATCCGGAGGTCGGGGGTTCGGGGTTGGTGGGGCTGGGTGGGGAGGTCGAACCAGACGCCGGTGCCGAGCTGGCCCGTGCCGCACAGGCGGGTCCATTGGGTGCCGCAGCGTCCGTGGGTGAGTTCGGTGACGATGCGCAGGCCCCGGCCGCCGAGTTCGAGGTCGTCGAGGCGTTCGGGGAGAGGCGAGGGGCGGTGCAGGAGGTGGTCGATGAGGGTGGTTCCGGCTCCGGCGTCCACGACCTCGGCCCGGACGGGCAGGCCGTGGTCGTGCAGGAGGCGTAGTTCGTAGGGGCCGGGGGCATAGCGGGTGGCGTTGGTGACCAGCTCGGAGACCACGATCTCCAGCTCGTCGAGCACGTCAGCGGTCAGGGGCAGCTTGGCCAGCTGATCGCGGAAGACTCCCCGAGCCCGCCGGGCCGCATTACAGCGAGGCAGACACCAGGCGGTCATCCGGAAGCGGTTCTGGGCTCTGCCGTACTCGCCGGGGTCCGGGACGGGAACGTGCTCGATGAGCATCGTTGCTCCTAACGGGTGGGAACGGAGGCAGTTCCGCGATCGAGCCCGCCAGGGCTTAGCGTGACTACCTCGATACGGAGCGTGCTGTGCGGCTATCATTATGCGAGACTTCCTTAATCCGCAACCACTCATTGATGAGAAATCCCAAGTTCGTGGCTGAAGCGTCAGACAGGATTCAGAAGAAGTCATCCCAAAAACGGACATAGAGGTGACGAAATGCGGTACAGCCTGTCGGTCCGAGGGCGCCGACTCCTGCGAGAAATACGCGCCATTCGCGAATCATGTGGCCTATCGCCCGAACAGGTCGCCAAACGACTCGGCTGGTCCCGTTCGAAGATCTACCGAGTCGAAAACGGAGAAAGCCGCCTCATTCTCGAAGATCTCGAACTGCTCCTCAACGTCTACGGCGTACCCTCTCCGCAGGCCGAAGCGCTTGGCAAACTCTGTCGGGAGGCATGGAAACGCGGCTGGTGGCTGGCCTACAGCGACATGTACAAGGGCGGGTCGTACTTCGTCCTGGAGGACGACGCCTCAGCCATCACCTTCCTTGTCCACAACATCCCTGGTCTGTTGCAAACCCCCGACTACGCCCACGCCTTGATCGCAGGGACCCTGCTGGACGGCTCCGAACAGGAGATCCGTAGACGCGTCGAAGCACGGATCACCCGGCGCCAACTTCTTACCCGTGCCGAACCGCCCCAGATAAGCGTCATCCTCGACGAGGCCATCCTGTGGCGAAAGATCGGCGGCACCCAGATCGCCCGTACCCAACTCGACCATCTGATCGATGTCGCCGCGCACCCGGCGGTCACCCTTCAGATCGTCCCCCTCGCCGCAGGCGGTTACCCCGGCTTGGACGGCGAATTCACCATCCTGGACTTTCCCGACAAGGAAGACCCTCCTGTGGCCTACCAGGAAGGTTTCTTCGGAGATATCTTCGTGGAGGCACCCGATGACGTCGCCCGGTATTACCGGGCCGTCGAGGTCGCACGTGACAAAGTCCTCACTCCCGACGAGTCGGTGACGCTGATCAAGGACGTGAGAAAGGCGATCTGATGACCAGTGAGCAGGGTTGGATCACCAGCAGCTACAGCGGCAGCGGCCAGCAGTGCGTCCAGATGAAGCCGGTACCGTCCGGGGTCGCCATTCGTGACTCCAAGAACCCGGAGGGACCCAGGCTGCTGTGCACTCCCAACACCTGGCAAACCCTGGTGACCGAGGCGCGGAACGGCTGCTACGACCTGCCCGCACACCTCACCGAAGCACCGTCTCACCTGTCCAAACCGGCAGCCACAGACCTCGCCCTCGCCGCAGCCGAGTGGCTGCCCGCCCCCACCCCCGGCGACATCCACCTGTCGATCGCGTTCGTCGACGCCCACATAGCGATGCGCCTCACCCCCACGGAGGAGACGCTCGTGTTCACCCCCGGCGAGTGGAACGCGTGGCTGTCCGGAGCCAGAGACGGCGAATTCGACCACCTCACCTGAGCCGCCCAGGCGCGATCAGTTCGCGCCGGGGTCAGGCGCTGTTTACAAAGTTCGCGAACCTGGAACTGGCACATCGATCGTGTACCTGTCCGAACTGATCGACCGGTTGTGAGGCACCGATGGATCTGTCTGGCGCCGAATGGCACAAGAGCACCCTCAGCCAGGGCGGCGGCAACAACTGCGTAGAGGTCGCCCGGAACCTTCCCGGTGGAGGCCAGGCCGTACGGGACTCCAAGAACCCCACCGGCCCCGTCCTGAAATTCACCCTGGGCCAATGGAACACCTTCATCAGCAGCGTCAAGGACGGCGAGTTCGACTAGCGAACACCCGCTACACAGGTGCGACTACGACGAGCCGCCGAGCCAGGGCTGCCATCTCGGCGAGTAGCCCGGCCGGTGGCTGGTCGAGTTTCGAGTGCGTGCTGGTGGATGGTGATGCGGGCGTGCCGGGTCTGGAGGATCTCCAAAACGTAATCGGCAGGCCAGTCTCGGGGTCGCATCCGGTCGCGCGCCGCACGGTGCGGAGAAATTCCGGGTCCTCGTCGAGGTCGACGCCGTACTCGTCGATCCGTCCAGCGTTCCGGCGGGACCTGGCGGACGACCATGTGCGCGCCCGGGTAGTCACCAGGTGGGCGACACGGCTACCGGCTACGTCGAGTTCCACCCCGCTCTCCACCCTTCGAGGGTGCCGCTCCACCCCACCCGATCCCTACCTTCCCAGGCATGGACAAACGCTCTGGACGGTCGGGCCTCTGGCTCGACCTGCTGCACCGGCTCCTGGACGCCAATGGGGGAAAGATGAACGGCAAGCTCCTGCTCGCGATCGTGGTCGTGGCGCTGCTGGTGGTCGTCGGCTTCGTGGCCTTCCGGCTTATCCTGGTGGACATGATTTTGACCTTGAAGGACTCGCGCTAAGCAATGCGGGAGGTGTGGGGTCGGGTCGTGCGGCTGCTGGCGGCCGATGACCCCGAAACCGGCCGCCTGGTCAGGCTGCTGATAAGCCTGGTCTTCGCCTGGTCGCTCGCGACCGCCTCCCCCGACCGCGCCCCCGCACTGGTGTGGTCGGCGCTCGGCGCGTCCATGGCGTGCTGGCTGGCCTTCGTCCTGTTTGACGGCCGCTTTCCGCGCGTGGCCGTGGCTCTGCTCGCGGCCGGTTCGGCGATCGCCGCGTCGGTGTCAGGATCGGCCGAGGCGGCGCCCACGGTGTTGCTGTTCGCGACACTGCTGCTGTTCGCGGCGCACGTGACGCCGAGCATGGGAGCGATCGTCGCGGTCACCGTGGGCGACCTGGCGCTCATGGTCGGCAGCATGCTGTGGTGGGAGCAGCCTCGATCGGCGATCGTGGTCCGCGGGGCGGTCATGATGTGCACCGTGCTCTTCGCGTTGCACCGGCGCCACTACCGCCGGGCCCAGCAGGACCGGGCCAGGGCCATGGCGCTCGACGAGCGGGCTCGCATCGCCAGAGAGCTCCACGACGTGCTCGCACACTCCCTCGGTGCCCTGGGGGTGCAGCTGGAGGTCGCCGAGGCCATACTCACCGAGCGAGGCGACGTGGAGGGAGCGGTGACGCGCATCCGCAGGTCGCGGGCTCTGGCCAGGGAGGGGCTGGTCCATGCGCGCTCGGCGGTGGCGGCCCTGCGCGAGGACGTGCCGCCGCTGCCCGACGCGCTGAGCCTGCTGGTCGCCGAGCATCGCAGGGACCACGACGTGCCCGCCGAGCTGCGCACGACGGGCGCCCGGCGGCCGATCACCCCGGCGGCGGAGGTCTGCCTGCTGCGTACGGCACGCGAGGCGCTGACCAACGCCGCCAAGCATGCCCCGGGCGAGCCGGTCACGGTCGAGCTCGGCTACGGTGAGGGCGCCATCCGGCTGGTGGTGCGCAACCCATGCGCGGCCGGACGCGCGGCGGCGTCATCCGGGCACGGCCTGCAGGGCATGGGTGAGCGGCTGGCGCTCGCGGGCGGGACTCTGAACGCCGGACCGGCGGGTGGTCTGTGGGAGGTACGGGCGGAGGTGCCGGAGTGAGGGTTCTGGTCGTGGACGACCAGCAGCTCATGCGCGAGGGCCTGGTGGCGCTGCTGGACCTGGTCGACGACGTGGAGGTGGTGGGCGACGCCAGGAACGGCGAAGAGGCCCTGAGCCTGGTGGCCGAGCTGCGCCCCGACGTCGTGCTCATGGACCTGCGCATGCCCGTGATGGACGGCGTCGAGGCCACGCGGCGGATCGCCCGCCATTACCCGGAGGTGGTCGTCGTGGTGCTGACCACCTACGACGACGACCGGTCCGTGGACTCCGCCCTGCTGGCCGGGGCCTGTGGCTACCTCACCAAGGACGCCGGACGCGCCGAGATCGCCGCCGCCCTCCGCTCCGCCGCCGCCGGGCAGTCGACGTTCTCGGCCGCGGTGTCCCGTCGGCTGGTCGACGCGCTGTCTCGCGCCGCACCACCGCCGGTCACGGCCTGTCCCGACGGGCTGACCGTGCGGGAGGTCGAGGTGCTGCGGCTCGTCGCCGGGGGTCTGAGCAACGCGGAGATCGGCTCGGCCCTCTTCATCGCGGAGACGACCGTCAAGACGCACATCAACAACGCCTTCGCCAAGATCGGCGTCCGCAACCGCACGGAGGCCGCCGCCTACGCGCGCGACAAGCTGCACTAGCCTCGGTCTTTCGTGGATCCGTCCGCGGCGCCTCAGAAGTGCTGCAGCCCGGTCACCCGTAGCATGTCGAGCGCCGTGGCATCGGGGGTTCCCGGCTCGGCCGAGTACACGAGCACGGTCTGGTCGCTGTCCGGGAGCAGAAGGGTGTCGCAATCGAGCGTGATGGTCCCCAGCTCGGGATGGGCGATGCTCTTGGTCGCGGTACGCCATGGGGAGGAGCGTCCCTCCCGCCACAGCTCGTCGAATCGCGGGCTGCCACGACGCAGTCCTGTGATCATTCGCGCCAGTTCGGGGTCGTTGGGGTAACGGGCCTGGGCGGCACGGAGCGTGCCGACCGAGGCGCGAGCGGCCGCGTCGTCTTCGCCCGGACCCGCGGCGACCTGGCAGCGGCTACTACCGAGAAAACGTTGCCAGATAAGGTTCCGCTGCCGCTGCGGCCACGCGGACATGTCGCCTTGAAGCGCCGCCCCGAGGGGATTCCAGGCCAGCACGTCGCCCTTGGCCGACAGCACCAGCACGGGCAGATCCGCCATGCGGTCCAGCAGCCGGAGCACGCTCGGCCGTATGACCGTCGCGACGCGTCCGGCCTGAGGCGGCTCGTGACCGGCAAGCCGGAACACCAGGTCGCGGTCATCGTCGTCGAGCCGCAGCGCCTGGGCCAACGCGGCGATGACCTGGCTCGAAGGCCGCGGCCCGCGCCCCTGTTCAAGCCGGACCACGTAGTCGACGCTCAGACTCGCGAGCATGGCCACTTCCTCCCGGCGCAGGCCCGGCACCTGGCGGCGAGTGCCCGACGGCAGCCCGACGTCCTGCGGTCGCACCCGGGCCCGGGCTGTGCGGAGTACTTCGGCGAGTTCGGCTCGGTCCACTCCTCGATGATGTCGCACGGACCGCGCGGCCGGGTGGTACCGCGGGTCCCATGCCTCAGCGGTCCTGGCGTGCCCGGACGCGCGCACCGACGATCGACCCCATGACGGACATGAAGACGGTGGCGCTGGTCACCGGAGCGAACAAGGGACTGGGCCGGGAGACCGTACGCCGCCTGGCCGGGAGAGAATGGCTGGTCCTGCTGGCCGCCCGGGACCGGGAACGCGGCATGCACGCCGCGGACACGCTGGCCGGTGAAGGGCTCGATGTCGAGTTCGTCGAGCTCGACGTGACCTCGGACGAGTCCGTGGCGGCGGCCGTGAAGGCCGTCGCCGGCCGCGTGGATCACCTGGATGTGCTGGTCAACAACGCCGGAGTCGGTGGCCCGTTGCTGGATCCGGCCGACATGGGCGCCGACGCGCTACGGGAGCTGTACGAGGTCAACGTGTTCGGTCAGGTACGGGTCACACACGCGTTCCTGCCGTTGCTTCGGAAGTCGGAACAGCCCCGCATCGTCATGGTGTCCAGCGGTCTCGCCTCGCTGACACACGCCGGTGACCCCACCCGCCCCGAGTCCGGCTTCCTGGCCCTGGACTACGCCTCGTCGAAGGCGGCGCTCAACATGATCGTGTCCCAGTACGCCCGAGCGCTGCCCGGGTTCAAGGTCAACGCCGCGGATCCGGGCAACCCCGCCACCGACATGAACCATCACACGGGTGTCCACACCGTCGCCGAGGGGGCCGATGCGATCATCAGGTTGGCCACTTTGGACCCTGACGGGCCCACCGGAGGCTTCTTCGACCGTAACGGCCCCGTCCCCTGGTAGGAGCGAAGATGGCAACGATTCTGACGATCGGGCTACATCCGAACGCGATCGACTACACCCGGCATCCGGGCCTCGATGAGGCGACGCTCACCGCACGGATCGAGCAGGGCGACGCGGCTCTGCGGGCGGCGGGTTTCGACGCGGTGTCGTGCCTGATCGGTACCGACCCGGACGCGGCGGAGAGGACCATCCGGGAACGGTTGTCCGAGGGCACCTTCGAGCTGGCCATGATCGGAGGTGGTGTGCGGATGGCACCCGAGCACACCCTCCTGTTCGAACGGCTGATCAACGTGCTGGTGGCGACGGCACCCGGGATCCGGTTCTGCTTCAACACCTCACCGGAAACGACGATCGACGCCCTTGGCCGTTGGGTGTAGCCGTCCGCTGGTGCCCGGCGTTCGTCAGTGGGGACCGGCGCGACAGCCGGGCCCCACCCTGACCGGAAAGCGAAGACAACCCTCAGCCGACCGCACGAAGATCACGAAAGATCGAGGCTGATTCCCGTGGTTACGGTCAGGTCCCGTTCTCAGTGTGCTTCTGCGGCAGTCTCGTGAGGACGCATGGTTGTTTTTTTCGGTGACAGACCGGTGTGTTTTCCGGCGAAGGCCAGGATGTCCGCGGTCAGGGCGCGTTCCTTGCTCGCGGGAGAGGCGGCGTGGGCGGTGTCTGGTTCTCGACGCATGAGGACCGGCCGGTCACTGCTGGTGGCGTGTTGGAGTGCCGCGCACATTTTGGTGACGTGGGCCTCTCCGGTCTGCAGATCGGTTACCGCGCCGGTGAGGAGGAATGCGGGATAGGGGGCTCCGGGCGTGACGTTGTGGTACGGGGAGTATGTGAGTAGCCATTGGAGTTGTTCGGGTTGGGAGGCGGTACCGAATTCTTCGGTCCATGTGCATCCCAGGCCGAAGTGTTCGTAGCGCACCATGTCACATAGCGGGCCTTCGGCGATGACCGCGGCGTACAGGTCCGGTCGCTGGGTGGCGGCGGCGGTGACCAGTAGCCCGCCGGCGGATTGGCCAAAGATCGCCAGTTGGTCGCGGGTGGTCCGGCCGGTGTTGATGAGCCAGGTCGCGGCGTCGTTGAAGTCGCTGATCGCGCGGTGTTTGTGTGGTCCACGGCCGGCGTCGTGCCAGCGTTGGCCTTCTTCGCCGCCTCCGCGTACACAGGCGACCGCGTAGGTGCCGCCGGCGCTGACCCATGCGGCTGCCATGGGGAAGAACCATGAGCGCATCGGCATGCCGAAGCTGCCGTAGCCGTAAAGGAGGGTGGGGCGGGGGCCCTGATGCTCCTCAGCCGGGGTGAACAGGAGCAGCGTGATCTCGGTGCCGTCGCCGGCGTGATAACGCACGCTGCGGCTGCGGATTCCTGGAGTGTGGCCGGCTATTGCGGCGCCGGTTTCTTGTTCCGTCTTCCCGCTGGCGGCGTCGTGGCGATAGATGGTGGGGGGTGTGGTCGCGTCGCAGTAGCTGAACCACGCGTGATGCCCGTGTGGGACGTTCGTGCGCAGGGATGACACGACGCCCGCGCCGGGAAGGGGCAGATCGGTGAGCAGCCGACCACTGGCCAGGTCGTGCAGTGTCAGGGTGGAGGTGCCGTGGCGGGCGCGTGCCACCAGCAGGAGGGGCTGCGGAAGTGCCGGGCCGTCCAGGACCAGACACTCGTCCAAGGGGGCTTGGGGATCTTCGGCTACCAGTGCGCGCCATGCGGCCGGGTCGGTATCGTGCCGGTGCGCCGTACAGATGCGGCCACACGGGGCCTGGTAGTCGGTGACCAGCAGCAGATCGTTGTCCGCGAGGAAGCGTGGGAGAACACGGGCGCCTATGGTGCGTCCATCCACGATCCTGATGAAATGCGGGGCTTCCGGATCGGTGAGCTCGGCCACGTACACATCGTTGTGCGAGGCGGGCCCGACCATCGCAGTGATCGCCAGATGATGGCCGTCGGCGCTGACCGTGAGCCCGTAATAGTGCTCTGGGGCATCGTCACCGCCGAACACCACCGCGTCGGTCCGCCAGGGCGAACCGATCCGATGCAGCCTCACCCGCCGCTGCAAACGCATGTCGCCGGGGGCCAGTTCCTCATCGGGAACACGGCTGACGTAGTAGAACGCATCCCCTCCCGGCAACCAGGCGAGCGAGGTGTTACGGGCGCGTGGCAACGGCCCGTCCACCGTCTCCCCGGTACGCACGTCCAGCACCATGATGTCGCTGCCGGGCTGCTCGGCGACCTCCATTTGGACAGCCACACGTTCGCCCTCGCGCGATGGCCACCAGGCATACAGCCCGGTATGGCCGGACGGATCGATCTCTGCCGGATCGACCAGCACCCGCCTGTTCCCCGCAGCGTCAACGACGAGCAGGCGCCGTTGCTCATCCCCACGGAGTTGCTCGGCAAGGAACATGACCGGACCACGCACCATCGGAGGCTCGGACACGCCGAAGGATGACATCTGATCCACCAAGGACGCCCACGATTGCTTCTCACGCCATCCGGCGCGATATTCGCGGAAGAGACGATCCTGGGCCGCGGCCCAGTCCCGCACGCGCGCGTCATTGCCGTCTTCCAACCATCGGTAGGGGTCGGAAACCGGGAATCCGAACAGATCCTCCACCACATCGCTGCGCCAAACGGCAGGGTACGACAATCGCGCCACAAACGCCCCCCGATGCATCGCCCCGCCCGCAATTAGGTCGAGGCACTGCGGTCTTGACACCGCAGCACCTCGGCTCATTCAGCTACGACTGGCCGCGAAGAATGTCCGCCTGCCAGCCGCGTACGCCCCCAATGCGGGTAGTCGGAGTGGAATCACGATACGGTAGGTATCCATTCATGTCAGCCTCCCGGATTCGTTGATTCGCCCGGAATGAGCGATTACGACGACAAGTATCCCCGCACCCGGGATCGATAAACACAGGCTTCGCCCTCGACGGTGAGCGCCAATCCTCCCTGGATCCTCGGCACGCACATCGGCCATATTGGCTATCCTCCTGCTAAAATTTCGCGCAAGAGAAAAAGACGTACTAGAATGCCACGTCTATATCGATCTAGCGCAACAGTAATGCGGAGCCTTTCGAGATAGATCCCGGGGCTGACGACGTTCTCAAATCGTGAGACCGAGAGCGATCAACGGGTTGCCGAAATCATCGCGGGCCCAGCGGGTTCCCTCGGCGATGTCGGCGATGCCGGTGAAGTTGAGCAGCCGCAGCGCGCCGATCGCGTAACTGCGCATGACCGCCAGGACCGATGGGGCTGAGGCTGTCCGGCAGGCTCCCCACATGACCCCGCCAAAAGTGACGGCCGGCTTCGGGGCAACTTCATGCACGCGATGGGTCGTCAGGTCTGCCAGAGGGTCGACAGCACCACGTGCAAGGTGGTCGCGCCCAGGACGCTGATCACGGCGTTGCGGGTTTTCAGGTGCAGCCCGATCGCGGTGGCCAGGGCCGCCGCGGTGGGCACGACGGCCGACCAGGTGGGGCGGACCTCGCTCAGGGTGTACAGGGCGAGGATCAACATGATGCCGGTGGGCATCTGCAGGGCGAGGTAGCCCAGGACGGCCGAGCGGCGCAGCGGGGTCAAGACGGCGAAGGGCAGGGCGCGCAGACCCCAGGTGACGGCGGCACTGACGGCCACGGCGGCGGCCAGGTAGTGCGGGCTGGGCACGGGTTTTCACCTTTCCCCGGCTGAGGCGGCCGCGGCGGGCACGGGGCGGGCGTGATCGTCGGGCGCACGGGAGGCGGTGTGGCGGTCCACGGCGTAGCGGATCAGCAGGCCTGCGGTGAACAGGGCCATCGCGGCCGGCAGCACCTGCCCGGGAGTCAAGAGCGCGGCGACGGCGAAGCCGGCCGCTGCCAGCAGGGGAGCGGGCAGGTCCCGCTGGGCGCGCCAGGCGTCGATCGTCAAGACCACGAACAGGGCGGTCAGGGCGAAGTCCAGGCCGTGCAGGGTGAGCGGGATCAGGGATCCGGCGAGCGCGCCAAGGGTGGCTCCACCGACCCAGTAGCCCTGGCACAGCACCTGCATCCACAGAATGCGGGCGCTGTTCCAGGAGCGGGCGCGATCGCCGGCGGTCAGGGCGTAGGCCTCGTCGGTGAGCGCGAAGGTGGCGTAGATGCGGCCGAGCGGCCGGACCTGCGACAGCGGGAAGGACAGGGCGTAGAAGACGTGCCGGAGGTTCACCAGCAGCGCAGTCACCGCGATCTGCCCCAGCGGTGTCACCGAGGCGACCAAGCCCAGCAGCAGGAACTCCAGCGACCCGGCGTAGATCACGGCGGTGAACACCGTGGCCCACCACCAGCTCAGCCCGGTGTGCACCACCAGGACGCCGAAGCTGATCCCGAGGGGGAACAGGCTGAGCCCCACCGAGGCGGTGTCGGCCGCTGCCGCCGCGAAGTCCCGCGACCCGCCCCTCGCTCGCATTGCACTCATGGAAGCAATTTTAGTGCGTATAGTGCATAATATGGTTTCAAAAATTATCAGGAGTAAAGCGTATGAGCAATATTATTAGTCTTGATCACATTGATCGTGAAATATTATTTCACCTTGCTCGGGACGGTCGGTTGTCGAACGTGGAGCTGGCCGGCCGGGTGGGGCTGACACCCCCGCCGTGCCTGCGCCGGGTCAAGCGCCTGGAGGACGCCGGGGTGATCGCCGGGTACCGGGCGCAGATCTCCCCGGCGGCCCTGGGCCGTTCCCTGGAAGTGGTCATCTCGGTGGAGATCGCGGTCAACGACCTGCAGACCGTGGAGGACTTCGAATCCCGGGTCGCGGCGCTGGAGGAGGTCGTGGAGTTCCGGCGCATGTTCGGCCGCCCGGACTACTACATCAGGGTGGCGGTCGCCGACCCGATCGTCTACGAGGAGTTCCTCAGCCGGCAGATCCTGCCGCTGCCCGCGGTCTCCCGGGTCGACTCCCACATCACCATGAAACGCATCAAAGGGGTCTAGCCCGCATACGCCCAAAGCTCACATCCGATCTCGATGTACCGGATGACGCACCCGGGTCGTGCGGCTGCCATCGCGGTGAACCCGCAGGTCGGCACCATGTACTGGATAAGAGACCGTTGCCACGTACCTGAGGCGGAGCATCAGGGGTGTCGATTTCCGAAGCAGCCTGCACGGATGCCCGAGGTGCTTGCACTGTCGGCGTAAGGGCCCGAAGGCGGTTCGGCGGACCTCGAGGTTCGGGCATATTTCCGGCATTGTCTGAGCCGTATCCCGGGGTGCTACCGCCGAGCGGGTTCTGCACCTTTGGGCGAGCGGAACCTAACGTGGCGCTTTCCTACGGTGCACGGCCATCGCCACCCCGAGGGCGAGGGCGGCATATCCGCAGGTCACGGCCAAACCTCCCCATGGCGGGAGCGGGTAATAGCCCCCGAGCAGTGACTGGTCCACGTCCACATGCGCGAACGTGGGGACGCTCTGCGTGATCGCGAATCCGGCGGCAGGGGTGATCATCAGCAGCCATGGCACCAGACCCGCGGTCGCCAGCAGGTAGGGCACGACGACCAGCGCGATGGCCAGCCCGATGGCGACGATGCCCCGCTTGACCAGCGCGGCCAGGCCCAGAGCCAGCACGGCGGCGGCCGCGGTCAGCGCCGCGTAGCCGACGATCACCCGCAGCTCGGTACCCAGGGTGATCGGCTGAATCGGGTTCTGATTGGCACGCAACATCGCCAGGCCGACAGGGACCACGACCCCCGAGGTCACCAGCCCCGTCACGAACGCGACCGCGCCGACCACCATGGCCTTGGCCGCCAGCAGCCACGCTGGATGCGGCTCGGCCGGCAGGCCGGTCCCGATCAGCCCCCGCCGGTGTTCCGCCGTGAAGAACGAGACCGCCACCACGAGCACCAGGATCAGCCCCACAGCCCCGCCGATCAGCATGAGGTCAGCGCGCAGACCGCCCTCCACCGTGGCGGGCCCGATGTCACCGCCCCCGGTCACGAGGAGCTTGTCACCGGACTCGACGACCCCGCCCGGGTGATGCAGGGTCTTGCCGTCAGGCCCCAAGGAGACGCCGACGTCGTCACGCCGCCACGAACCGTTCGCGCCCTGCAGCTCGATCTGGTCGAAGGTGGCGGTGGCCTGGGCGAAGGCTTTCGCCATCTCCCACAAGGCACCTGGCGAGGTGGCGAACAGCCCGATCTCGACCGTCTCCGGCAGCCCGGTCAGCTTGACCGTGCCGACCTCGGTCCACGTCTTTCCGTCGCCTGACTCGTAGCCGGTGAGAGTGTCGCCCGACCTGGTCAGCCGCAGCCACTGTGGCCCCTGCACAGGACCGCCGGCCACGTCGTGGGTGAAGTTGTGCTGCATCCTCACGCCGTGGCTGCCGGTGATCATGACGGCGGCGTACGGCGTGCCCTGCGTGAGGCTCTGCCTGACCAGGAGCCCGGCCTGGGCGCTGGTGGTCGAGTCGGTCGCCGCAAGGTACGGGCTGAGTGCCTCACGGCATGGGCCCGGCTGATGGAGGCGCTGGTGGCCGGGCGCCGCCCCGACCGGCCGGGACCGCCGATGGCCGGTACCGCCGCGATCGGGGCGGTCGTGCATCTGCTGGCCACCGCCATTCAGGAGGGCCGGGACCTGTCCTCGATGAGCGACATCCTGGCCGGCATCGCCTACCGCTTAATGGCCTGACGGCGGGGCCGGCCGGCGGCTAGTGGCGCGTCACGCAACCTTGGCGGGATAACTGGTCCATGAGCGGATCGGGGAGCTGGCTGCGAAGCTGACCTTGGGCTGGGCGTGCCGG
>NZ_JBEXGU010000182.1:0-18328 GCF_040607515.1 Streptosporangium sp. NPDC005286
CACCCTTTTTTTTTATTTTTCTTTTTTTGCATCCCCGCGTGCTAGCGGACCCGCGGGCGCGCCCCCCCCGCGCCCCCCCCCCGAGACCGGCACCGGCGTTGCCCCGGTAGGTGGCGGCGGTCAGCAGCGCCGACGCCGCGGCGTTGCCGTTGAGCGCGTCCACCACCGCCTTGGCGGTGCTGCTGATCGCGGAGGATTCGTTCGTGCCGAGGTTGACCACGACGTCCTTGCCGCTCACCGAGACGCTCAGCGCGGCCGAGGCGGCGTCCGGCTTCACCAGGGCGACGCTGATGTCGTTGCCGCCCTCGTGCCCGTACGCCTTGGAGGTCACGTAGAGCGTGCTCGCCGCGACCGTGCCGAACTGGGCCTGCGCCTGCCGGCGGTAGCCGTTCGTCTTGTACGGCAGATTGACGATCTGCGAGATCTTCGGGAACTCCTGGGCCAGGCCGGAGATCCGGTCGGTCACCTCGGTGGGGTCCATGTAACGGTCGACGAAGTCCGCGACGTAGTGCTTCTTCGGGGCCTTGCGCTTCTCACCCAGCCACTTGGTCACCGGAACCGTGACCGTACCGCCGCGGTTGCTGGTGATCGTGGCCTTGGTGGGAACCGCGGTGAGGGCCAGCGGCGAGCTGAACCGGTGGTACATGTACTGGCCGGCGTCGGTGAAACGCGACATCGTCGCGGTGCCGCCCGAGTCGGGGGCCGTCCCCTTGCCGCTGTCCCAGGTGACGGTGAGCACCGTCGCCGCGTCGATGGCGCTCGACTTCACCTCGATCGACAGGAAGTTCTGGTCGTCGAGACTGGTGAACCACTCGGCGCGGAGCGGGGTCAGCGTGTCGACCTCCGCCGCCGCCTGGATCTCGGCCGCGACGGCGCCCCGCCGCTGGATCAGGTTATCGGCGACCTCCGTCTGGTCGGAGATCTTGCCGACTATGTTGAATCCGAGATCGCGGAGGTTCTGAGCCTCCTCTGGGCTCAGTATCGCGTGCATCTCGAACCCGCCGTCGACGGGCTTCTTGTACTCCGCGAGGTCGACTCCCAGGGAGTTGAGCCGGTCGATGCCGGCCTCGTCGGGGACGATGACGCGCAGCAGCGCCACGCCGTTCTGTTCGGTGCTGGACTGACGGTCGGGGACAACCTCGCTGGCCGGCGGGGACGGCTCGGCGAGAACGGGGAGCGAGCCGAGGCTCAGGGCGATGGGAAGGGCGAGCACGGCCGCGACACGGCCGAGCCTCCTGCCATTGAGGGAACTCCTCATGAGAGATGCCTCCAGTTGGCGCACGCCTCCGGGTATTGGGTCAGCCCGGCAGAAAGTACGCAATTGGCAAGAATCTTCACCAGAGGATAGATCTTCGTCAAGGCCCCAAATCAATGCATTCTACGCATCCAACAACTTTAGGGTAAAATTTATATGAAATTTATACATAAGGTACATGTTTTGAGATGTAGCCGCCGTAGCTCTCAACCTCAAATTTTGCCGGATATAATCTAATTTGTCGCCTTTAAGGTGGTTTGAGGGTAATTCTGCCTCCGCTGCTGCCTTCTCGCCGGGTGACCGGCCGCAGCACAGCCCGCCACCGGACGCGGATCTCCGCGCCCAGGGCGTCGGTGTGCGCTCCGACCGGCGGCACCCCGCCCGCACGGGACCCTCCGGACGGTTTCCAGACTCGGCCCCGGCGCACGGAGTGTCCGTGCCGACGCGGTGAGCCACGTTCACCGGCATGCTGCCTCGGAGAGCCGGCGAGGATTCATGGTCACCGCGAGCGCCCACGGGTTCACTTCGAGCGGGGCATCAGCACCTTGTCGATGATGTAGACGGTGGCGTTCTTGGTGCCGATGTCGCCACAGACCACCTTGGCCCTGCCGGAGACGATGAAGTTCTGGCCCGAGCCCTTGACGGTGATCTGGCCGCCCTGCATGGTCTTCAGCGGCGCGCCGACCAGCTGTGACGGGGTCTTCCTGCCTTCGACCACGTGGTAGGTCAGCACCTTTGTCAGCTGCTTCTTGTCGGCCAGCAGCTTCTTGAGGGTGCCGGGCGGCAACTGGCTGAAGGCCGCGTTGTTGGGGGCGAAGACCGTGATGTCCTTGGCGTTGTAGAGCTTGTTGGTCAGACCCGCGTCCTTGATGGCGGTGTTCAGGGTGGACAGATCCGGGTTGTGGGCCAGCGCGGTGGTGACCCGGTCCCTGGCCGCGTCGCTGAGGCTGCCCTTGCCGGTGGCCGGCAGGGCCGAACAGCCGGGGCCGACCGGCTTGCCGCTCACGGCGGCCGACGGCGTCGGGGTGGGCGCGGAGTGGGTGGCCGCCCCCGCGGCGACAGGGAGCGCGCTCAACATCAGCACGCTCAGCCCGGAGACGAGAAGTTCCTTCTTCATGGGACCTCCTGATTCGGATGCATGAGCCGCCGGCTATACGCCCCGGCGGTTCATGCCGCCTGCTCACTGGCCACCTTCCCCCCAAATAGCCATCTATCGGGCATATAGCCATTAAATGCCTAAAACAGATCAGAATGTTCACCAGTAAGACGGCACCCCAGGTCACCCCCACACCGAATCAGGGCACAGAGTAATCAAACAAACTCATAGAGTGACAGTATGGCTCCACCGCTACCCGGCCCGCTGGCCCACCTGGCACCACTGCTGGACCACTACGGCTACCTGGCCGTCGGCACGCTGATCTTCATGGAGGATTTCGGCATTCCCGTCCCCGGGGAGACGATTCTGCTCACCGCCGCGATCTACGCCGGGGCCGGGCAACTGCACCTCGCCGCCATCGTGCCGATCGCGGTGCTGGCCGCGGTGGCCGGGGACAACCTCGGCTACCTGATCGGCCGCACCGGCGGTCGCGCCTTCATCCGCCGCTGGGGCCACTACGTCCTGCTGCCCCCGGAACGCTTCCAGAAGGCGGAGCGGTTCTTCGAACAACACGGCGGCAAGGTCGTCGTCGTCGCCCGCTTCATCGCGGGACTGCGCGAGGTCAACGGCATCGTCGCGGGCACCATCGGCATGCCCTGGCTCCGCTTCCTGGCATTCAACACCCTCGGCGCGGCGCTGTGGGTCACGGCGTGGACGGTGCTGGGATACACCGTGGGCAACTACATCGGCGAGGTGTACGACGAGATCGCCCGCTACTTCACCTACCTGCTCCTCGCCCTGGTCGTCCTGGCCGCCGTACTGATCGCCCGGCACCTGCTACGCCGCCGCCGCGACCGCCGGTGACACCGGAAAGCGTGTCGACCATGGTAGGCGACCAGGCTGGAGCCGATGGGAGGCAGGAGGCGGCCTTCACCGCCTTCGAGGACCGCCACGACGGCTGAGGGGCCGGACGGTCGGCCTCCCTGGTAACCGAAAAGGCGGACGATCACGAAAGGATGTTCGTGATCATCCGCCTGCGGCGTCACAGGACGGTTCAGGAAGCCCGTGCCCCCGCGGTGTTCGGCTGCTTCCGTGTTCTCAGCCGCTTCCCGTCCGCGTCCTCGTCCGCGTCCTCGTAAACGGTCCAGTTGATCCGCGTCCCGGCCGTCCGCCCCGTGGGCGGCGTCAGATAAGCGAAGGCACCGCAGTTGCCGGGCCATGCCGGGTTTTCCCCGCTGCCGGGGGTCGTGTTGACCACGCACGCCGTCTGCGCGACCCTGCCGTTGTTGCTCAGCACGGTGACGTACAGGCGCCTTCCCAACGCCGCCAGAGTGACACCGACCACGTTGCCGGGGTAACCGGCCACCGACGAGAGGTCGTGCCAGTTCGGAGTGGTTCTCGGATCCCGGAGAAGGGTCCGGCCGTCGCCGGGGACATAGCCGAGGTATTCGGTGTTGTCATTGAAAGCCGAGTCGATATCGATTCCCGGCCCCGGGGGACCCTGCGGGCCCGGGTCGCCCTCCTCACCCTCCTCACCCTGAGGACCCGCCGGCCCCACCGCACCCGCAGGACCCTGTTCGCCCTGGTCTCCCTTCCCGCCCTTCTCGCCTTGAGCACCCGCAGGACCCGCAGGACCCTGAGCACCCGCAGGACCCTGAGCACCCTTCTCACCCGCCGACCCCTGAGCACCAGCCGGACCTTGCAGACCTATCAGACCCTGCAGACCCCGCACACCCTGCGAACCCGCAGGACCCTTCTCACCTTGCGGACCCGCAGGACCTGCTGAACCCGGATCACCCTGTGGGCCCTTCCTACCTTCCGGGCCCCGTTCACCCTGCGGTCCGGGGAAACCCATCGGGCCTCGCTCACCCTCGGGACCTTCCGGACCCTCCGGACCTCGAGGTCCTGGAACACCCTGTATCCCCTTACGTCCCCGCCGTCCGCGCTCGCAGAATCTGTGACAACGGTGGCACGAACGGCCGCAACGGCGGCAAGGTCCGTGGCGGCACTCCCCGCGGTGGTCGACGGATGCGACGGGACCGCCACCCTTGGCAACCGCTCCGGCAGAGGTGCCCGGCACAGGCCCAGCCATCGCACTCACCGGCGCCTGGCTCAACAGCACCGTCCCCGCCGTGGTCACGACGACGGCACACTTCAAGAGACGGCGGCCAACGAGACCCCCGGCCGACCCGTTCCCATGAGGAGTCAACGCATTTCCCCTTGCAGTGAGAATCCGATTTTTTATCATTTCCAGTGATCCAAATCGGAAATACCCGCACACCAAAAAGGAAAACGCGCCCCCCGTTTTCGGGTCAGCAAACAGATGGCATTTCGGGGAAAATCAAATCCATCCCGACGGGACTTCTTCGCATTTTATGTGCGAGTAGACAATTCAACTTAAAGTGCCAGTTACTACGGCCCTATTCCCTGAAATGCGCCGAACGCGATATCACGGGAGCCGTACGGCAGGATGCGTCGACCGAGCCGAGGTCGTCACCGTCCCCGATCACCATCGAGGCGACCGCCGCCTGAGGTCACGCCGCCGAGGCCCCTGCCGTCCCGGCGGAGCGGGTCGAACCGGGCCTCAGGCGCCTGACGGAGAGCTTCCGCGCCGCGGCGGACTCGCGGGACTCTCAGGGTTGATGTTCTTCGGGTGGCTTGGAGACGTCTTCTGTCCAGCGGTGGGCCGAAACCCTTCACCTACCGACTGACAGTCGACATCAAATACTGAAAAATCATGTATTGATGACCAAAATCATCAATGTTACGTTGATGCCGTTTCGTTTACTGATCTTCTTCAACTGAAGAGAGACGGCACATGGGAAAACGTCGCTCGAAGCGAAAAATCCTGGTCTTAGCGCTGGTGGTCGTGCTGGGGGCAGCACTCACGCCACCGGCCATCGCAGAGTCATCCCAGGTCACCCCCTCGGTCACGCCCGCAGCGGCCGAGGAGCCAAAGACCGAGCGCGA
Organism: Streptosporangium sp. NPDC005286; assembly: GCF_040607515.1. NCBI lineage: Bacteria > Bacillati > Actinomycetota > Actinomycetes > Streptosporangiales > Streptosporangiaceae > Streptosporangium > Streptosporangium sp. NPDC005286. The sequence continues at coordinate 5,322 of NZ_JBEXGU010000182.1, forward strand.
GGTCCGCGTCAGCTTCAGGTACGCCGACGGGACCACGCTTACCGCGGATCGGTTACGGACCAAGGTCGCGAAGGCGACCGAGCCGCTCACGCCGGAGCAGGCACAGCGCGAGGCCAAGCAGGTCGCGGTCGCCACCGGTCAGAAGTCCTACCGCGACTCCGCCGAGTTCGGTGACGGCGAAGAGGAAGCGGGCAGGATCGCGGCCCTGGCCGAGCCGCCGGACGAGCCTGACAGCGGCTTCGTCGACACCTGCCTGTCGCTGCCGGGCGCGGAGAGCGCGGTCGGCCGTATCCACAACAGGTTCCAGTACTGCCAGCGCGGCACGATGATCTTCGACTACTGGAAGATCTACACCAACAAGCCGCCGGAGCACGAAGGAACGACCGAGGCCAAGTACAACATCATCGGCCTGTCCAGCAACCAGACACGCAAGGCCCGGATCTACTTCAGGATCGAGAAGGACTCGGTCGACTACGACTGGGGCCTGATCGACAACTGGGTCACCGCGCCCGGCCAGTCCTTCGTCGCGGTCGGTGACTGCCAGGAGTCGCCAACCTACTGCCACGGCGCGTTCTCCGGCATCGACCGCACCTGGAGGGACTGGGATCGCGGAGATTGGGCCAAGTGGGACATCTACTCCCATGAGGACCAGTCCAGCTACCAGGACAAGGTGCTGTACCACAAGTGGTTCATCAGGTTGACCTCCGGCGAGGAGGGGGAGTTCAAGATGATCGATGACATCCACACTCCTGACCGGATGATCCGTTGTGACTCGGCCGGCTACTTCCAGCACGCCCCGAATGCCTGCGTCTTCAGCGAGGTGCTCCCGCACATCACCTACTCCACCGGCGACAGGGATCTCGAATTGGTCGCCTTCCACATCAAGACGGCCCAGGACTTCCCCAACGACACCTACCCGCTACTCGTCCCGCCGGGCGTGCCAAGCCCGCGCGACAAGAAGATGCCCGGCCGGCTGGGCAGCGAGAGCGACCCGGGCCTGCACCGCTACGACCCCGCGAACACCACGGTCGCCAGGTCGAACGAGGCGCACAAGGAGGCCGCCTGCTACCGCACCGGCACCGAGCGGGACTGGTACTTCGACCTGTGGTTGCCCACGCCACCCCAGCCGCCCGCCGAGCAGTGCGACGAGTACCCCTTCGCCTCCACGATCGAGGGCGCCGCACACCCCGACTGGGACTTCTCGGTCCGGCCCGTACCGCAGCGGCAGAACTCCGTCGCGGGCGGCAGGCTGCGTGCCTACTACACCGGCGACCGCATCCTGCACACCTCGACCGACCCCAACGCGCCCGTCCAGGACGAGTTCTGGGTGAACATCACCGACGGCGGCAGCGGTGGCTCGCTACCCGCCCCTGTCAACGAACCGCCCACGGCCAACGCAGGGCCCGATGTCACCGGTGACGAGGGCGCCCGCATCACGCTCAACGGCTACGCCCACGACCGCGAGTCCACACCCGCCCTGACCTGGACCGTGAGCCCCGTCTCCGGCACCGACGCGGGCGCCGCCTGCGTGGTGGCCGAACCGCACGCCGCCCGCACCACCGTCACGTGCAACGACGACGGTGAGTTCGTGGCGACGCTGACGGCCAGCGACGGTGTCAACGGTCCGGTCAGTGACCGCGCGAGCGTGACCGTACGCAACGTCGCCCCCAGGGTCTCCGGCTCCGGCGGCTCGCTGCGCGGCTCGGCGGCCGCCGACCTCAACGGCTTCGGCCCCGAACCGTGGTCGGTCTACCGCGCCGGCACCGACGTCACCGTCACCGTGCCGGTCAGCGACCCCGGCACGAACGACACCCATACCTGCGTGGTCGTCTGGGACGACGGGGTCAGGGAGGAGTTCGCCGCCACGGGCAAGCGCTGCGACCGCACGCACCGCTACGCCCACCCCGGCATGTACACGATCAGCGTCACCGTCACCGACGACGACCTGGGTACCAGGAACCGGCAGACCATGGTCGTGGCCTACGACCCCGACGCCGGATTCGCCACCGGCGGCGGCCACTTCGTCTCGCCCGCACCCATCGAGGGCAAGGCACACTTCCAGTTCAACCCGAAGTACCTGCCCGCCGACCAGGGACCCGAGCCGGGCAACGGCAAGGTCACCGTCCGCGTGCAGGGAACGGACTTCGAGATCAGATCGGACCGTCTCGAATGGCTGGTGGTGACCACCGACGACCGGCTCGCCGTGAAGGGCGAAACGGCGGACGGGCGAGGCTTTGTCCTGTACGGCTACGATCCCGGACGGCTCAGGCTCGTGGTGTGGGACCTGAAGACCGGGGCCTACCCGGTACGGGCCAAGCTTTACGACAACCGGCCTTCGCTGGAGTACGACCTGGACCTGGCCGATCCCCAAGAGATCACCGCGGGATCGGTGCAGGTGCACAACTGACCGCTGATCTGATGTGAGGGCCCGCCTCGTTCGCCGATCAAGGCGTCCGGGGCGGGCTCTCGTACCGCGGTGACCGGCGAGCACGCCCGCCTTTCGGATCCGTCATAACGTTTGCCTGCGAACCACATCCCCATACACCGCTTTTACTCGGCCTGTGGAACGCTCTGGGCAAAGCAGACGACGAAGATCGAGTGGGGACCAGGTGGCATCGAGTACTGGGGGATCGACATGGTGGCGTCCTGGACGGGCGGTCGCCTCAGCCGCGGGAGCCGTCATGACGGCGATGCTGGCGGCGAGTTGTTCCTTCGGCGGCACTCCGGACCGGGCGGTTCCCGACGCGCGACAGGCCGACGCCCCCTCAACGGCGGCGGCCGGCCCCTCAACCGCGGCGTCCAACAGCAAGATCCAGAAAGCGCCGGCGGTGGACCCCGCATGGCCTCGTTGGGGGTTCACCCACACGGGGGTCAGCGCCAACAACGTCACCCCGCAGTTCGAGCAGGAGGTGAGCCGGAGGCTCGCCCAGACCCCGATGCTGCAGAACCAGCACATCATGGGGTTCGGGGCGCTCAACCCCCAACCGCGCCCGCAGGAGTTCTACTGGGAGGACCTGGACAGCCGGACGAACCTCATGAGGCAGTCCGGCGGCACACAGATCATCACGCTCTGCTGCGCCCCTGACTGGATGAAGGGCGGCCCCGAGGGCCCGACCGAGGACTCGGCCTGGGCCGAGCACCTGGAGGACGCTCCCTACCCCAAGCACTTCGACGACTTCGCCAAGCTGTCGGCGACCGTCGCCGCGAAGTACCGCGACGTCGAGTACTTCATGGTCTGGAACGAGTTCAAGGGCTTCTGGAAGGACCACTCCAAACCCGCGGACTTCAAGGGCTACACCGATCTCTACAACAAGGTCTACGACGCGGTGAAGGCGGTCCGGCCCGACGCCAAGATCGGCGGCCCCTACCTCGGCTTCGACAGCAACAGGACCGGCAAGTCCGAGCTGCGGGGCACCTGGGGAGTCGTCAACCAGAACGCCCTGGACGCTTTCAACTACTGGTTCGAGAACAAGAAGGGCGCCGACTTCATCGTGGTCGACGGCGCCTCGCTGACCGACGCCCACGAGTTGCTGCCCGACGCGTTCGGAGCGCTGAGCAAGTTCAGCGCGGTCACCACCTGGCTGCGCGACAAGACCGGCGACCTGCCGGTCTGGTGGTCGGAGTGGTACTTCGTCCCCGAGGACAACACCACCTGGCCGGAGCCGATGCGGCTCGCCGTCCAGGCCGCCTCGATGATCGAGTTCGCCAAGAGCGGCGCCGCCACCGCGCTGTACTGGAATCCGCAGGTCAAGGAGGGCACCTGCCAGGGCTGCATGTGGGACCCGCGGACCGGTGCCGAGCTCCCGACCGGCAAGCTGGTGGCCGACTTCACCACCTGGTTCCCGGCCGGAGCCGAACTGGAGCACATCACCTCCTCCGACCCCAAGGTCCGGGTGCTCGCGCAGCCGCGGCGACTGCTGATGGTCAACACCACCGACGCGAAGATCACCACGACCGTGGACGGCGAGTCGTTCGCCCTCCAGCCCTACGAGATCAAGTGGAGCGACCGCTAGCCTCAGGACGTCGCCGCCGGACACATCCCGGACGGGGCCGTGATCGGCGTACGGATGCCACCGGCCTTCCAGCCCCACCGCCGCGCCTGCTCACGGCGGAACGATCGTCCAGGCCGAACCGGTCTTTCGAGATGATGAGCGCAGGACGCTGTGAGGGATCGGGGAGATGAGCGTGGGGCAGAGGAGCGGGCCGTTGCGGGCCACCCGGTGGTTCGCTGACACACCGGTGCCGACGGGCGACATCGTGCGGGTACTGGAGGCGGCTCGCTGGACCGGGTCGGCGCGCAACCGCCAGCCGTGGAGGTTCGTCGTGGTCAGGGACCGCGGCCTGCAGCAGAGGTTGAGCCTGCTGGGAGGCTACGCGGCTCACCTGGCCGCCGCTCCCGTGGTCGTCCTGCTCGCGGTGGACCACGGCACGGGCGGCGAGGACGCGGAGTTCGACGCGGGCCGGGCCGCCCAGAGCCTCATGCTCGCCGCGCACGACCTCGGCCTGGGAAGCTGCCCGGCCTCGTTCTTCCCCGCCTCCAACGCCGAGCGGGCCGGCCGGATGGTCGGCGTCGAGGCTCCGTGGCAGGTCAGGACCGCGATCTCCCTCGGTCACCCCGCACCCGCGCCTCGCGGCAGGTCCGCGATCCCCTCGGGCCGCCTGCCGCTGGACGAGCTGGTCCGCTGGATCGGCCCCTGAGCGGCTGCCTTCTCACCGGCTGCTGTGCGGGGTCCAGCGAAGGGTCATGTCGGGCAGCGCCTCCACGTTGCGGCTGCCATCGCCGGTGCCGAGGACGGTGATGCCGGTCAGGGTCCGGTTCTCAGTCGCGGGTCGGTGATCCCGCCGGGGCAGGCGAGCCAGGCGATGTCCCAACCGGCACGCCGGGCTCCGGCCTGGTAGGCGCTCTCGTAGAAGGCCAGTACCGCGGCGCGCGGGTCGGCCGCTGATCGGGCGTCGTCGTAGCGCAGCACGGCCAGATGGCTGCCTCGCTGCTCGATCCACTCCGCGGCCTCGGGGCTGAGCGGTTCGTTCTCCAGCCCCTCGGGCTCGGGGGCGGTGTAGGAGTAGAAGGCGGGCTCGGGGAAGGCGTCGTCACCGAACCAGAAACCGGAGCTGATCACCTCCCGCGAGTAGGCCTCCCGCGTCACGGAGTCGACCGAGGGCGGCTGGTCGACCCGGCGGTCGGAGAAACGGCTGCAGGCGATGTCGAAGGTGTGCCAGAAGTGGTGCACCGGGCTGATCTTTCCCGAGAAGCCCGCGGCGAACTCCTCCAGCACCAGGTTCACCTGGCTCAGCACCTGCCAGTAGCGATTGGCCATGGCAGGGTCGTAGGCCGCGTGCTCGGTGTCCTCGACGAACGGCCGACCGGAGTCGGGCAGGTCGAACGGCCACGGCCTGTCCAGATCCACCTGCACGTCCAGCTCCGCCAGCGCCAGCATGACCTTCTGGTAGAAGGACGCCACCGACTGACCGTAGAGCGGGAAGGACACCGCCCGGCCGTCCAACTCGGTGACGAGTAGCTGGTGGCCGACGAAGTCGAAGTCGATCGTGAAGATCGGATTGCCGTCCGCCTGTCCCATCGGGCGGGTGGTGAACCCTCTGCCGGTGAGATGGAACGGCACGTTCCACCAGTGGTTGCGCCGGACCTCGGCGGTGAGCCGGACCTTGCCCACCACCTGGCAGAACCGGTGCAGCGTGGCCTTGGTGTCCCGCCACTCGTCCAGCGGTATCGGGGCGAACAACTCCATGACGCCACCATTCCCTCGACATGCACATCAAAGACCCGGCCGGCACCACAAACAGCAAGATCTTCACCGGGCCGCGCCGGGAACACCTGCAGGCAGTCCCAGGCCCTCCGGAGCGGGCGCGGAAGCAACTCGGGGCGCCCCGCGCCCGCGCCTCGCGGCAGGTCCGCGATCCCCTCGGGCCGCCTGCCGCCGGATGGCCTGGTCCGCTGGATCGGCCCCTGGAAGGATGCCGCCTCTCCGGCCTGTCCGAGGTGACCCACCGCGTATCCGTGCGGCACCCGACAAAGAGTCATATAGGAAATCTTTTATAAAGAGTAGGCAAATCCTTTTATAGCAGTGAGTACGCCCTTTTATCGGGGGTATCGGCCACGAGTATGTCCGGCCTGCGCGTGCTGCTTCCCGCACAGTCGACTTGCGTGTGGCTCGCCATTCTCATCACCACCCTGGCGACACTGGTACTGGCGCCGGGAGACGTTCTCATGGCGGCGTACGTCCGAGGCCGGATCGCGATGTCCCGGTGGAACCCCGGTACGGAAGCCGCCACGGCCCTCGCCCACGGCGTCCATGCGGGACGGTCCGACAACCCTGGGCGTCGATCCGCTCCAGGTCGCGGAGCCGGGCGATGAGGTACCGAGCTCGCCGGCCGCCCGGGGCACGCCTCCGGCACACCCCGGAGGCCTCCCGCCCGATGATCCCGCCCGGATCGGTCGGCCCTGCTCCCGTCGCACCAGGGGCTGCCCGCGTGCGGTCCGCTCCGGACTCCCCTGTCCTTCACGCGGCGCGACGCGTCCTCGGGCCTGTCGTCCCAGGCCTGCTCGGCATCCTCTTCGCGGCCCAGACGATCATGCCGATGGCGCTCGCCGGCTGGAGGATGCGCGGCATCGTCACGGCTACGCTGCGCCCGGTGAGGAGGATCTGCGACCGCCTCGACGAGATCAACGAGGGTCACCCGGAGGGCCGGATCCAGGAGTTCCCGGACCGGCAGGAGATCAACCGGCTCGCCCACGGCATCAACAGCGCCCTTGAGCGCAGCTGGAAGGCGTACCGGTTCGCGTCCGACGTCTCACATGAGCTACGCAGCCCGCTTACCGCCCTTCGCGTGCAGATCGAGGAGGCACGGCTGCATGGCGGGCAGACCGACCTGGACGACCTGCTCCGCCGGGAGTTACGCGAAGTCGACCGCCTTGAATCGATCATCGATGATCTCCTGACGCTGTCTCGCGCGGAACAGAGTGGCGGATCAGCGGCGTGTCGCCCGCTGGACATGGCGGTAGTGGTGAAGGAGTACGTCGCCCGGCGGCACGACCGCGTTCCGGCCGGGCTTCGGCTTGAATCCGGTGTGTTCGTCAACGGCGTGGAAACCCAGATCTCCCGGATTCTCACGAACCTGCTGGACAACGGGCAGCGACACGTCAAGAAATCGATCACGGTCGGAGTCCGGCGCGACGGCGACATCGCCGAGGTGACCGTCGAAGACGATGGCGACGGCGTCCCACCCGCTGAGCGGGAGCGCATCTTCGAGCGCTTCGCCCGGTCCGAGAAGTCGCGCCGCGTCGACCCGCGCGGCGCCGGGCTGGGTCTGGCGATCACACGCGAGATCGCCCACGCGCACGGCGGCACCATCCATGTCGAGGATTCCGCAGCCGGTGGCGCCCGCTTCGTGCTCCGGCTGCCCGCCATCGACCCGCCGGGTGAAACCGGCGAGATGAGATCGGTGTGGACGTCGCGAGCCGGCACCAGCTAGGTCTCCTGCTGACCACCCTGGGAGGTGACGTGACCTTCGCCCCCGATGGGTCGGCCCTGTACACGACCGGAAGGACCGAGGACGAGGAGACCTGGCTCTCCACCTTTCCCACAGATCCGGAGCAGGCCGCCGCCACGCTCTGCGCCCGGGTGGGAACCACTCTCTCAAGGGAGGAGTGGACGAGACTCATCCCCGAATCGTCCTACCGCGAGATCTGCCCGAAGGGCGCGGCGGGGATCAGGTAGGCGGTGTCCGCTCGGTCATGGGATGACTCCCCCAGGACGCCCCTGCTTGGGGGGCGTCTGCTGGGGCTCACCCGCCAGGAGTGCCCGGCCGAGGAGTGGGTGGCGACCCCGCCCTCGGATCCCGGCCGAGCGGCTCTGGCGGTCAGAGGATGCCGCGCTTCTGTGGCAGGTCGATGCCGCCGAACACGGTGACCAGGACGAGCCCGGCGAGGCCGATGACGACAAAGCCGAGCAGCAGCCAGGCGATGGGGTGCCCGAGGTTGAGCGTCCAGCTGGAGGAGCCCAGCCGGGCGTGGACGAGAAGGGCGGGGTCCCGCCGGTTGGCATAGATCGTGCCCGCGAGGAACCAGTACCGGTCATCGTCGCGCTGCGCCATCCCAGTGTCCTCCTCCTGTTCATCGGGCAGGGCGGGCAGGCGATGCCCTGCCTGGCCGACCTTCGTCTCCCACACCAGCCATCCGCCGAGCAGGGCGACCAACGGCAGGCACCCGGCCACCAGCCACCCGACCGTATTCCCGACGACCCCCCATTGCCGCAACGCCCAGATGAGCAGGCTCAGATTGAGGCAGGCGGCGGACAGCAGCGACAAGGTGGCCACACCGCGCAGGTAGATGCGGTAGCGGCGAGCCGAGGACTTGGGCCGGGCCGCGTCGAGGTCGGGCCGGGCACGCAACACGATCAGGATCACGACGACGACCAGCAGGGTGAGCCCGACCTGGGACAACACAGGCTCGAACCATCCGGCCACGGCGCTGGACGACCACCAGCCGATCCCCGCGGTGAGCAGCACGACGGCCAGGGCGGGCAACCCCCACACCCACGGCACGCGGACCGGGTCGGTGCGGAAGGTCGTGTCCATGGTGATGCCCTGGCGCCGCTCGCCCGCCCATCCCCCGCCGCTCTTGGCGGCGCGGACCTTGAGATGGGCGCGGTAGTACAGCAGCAGATCGGCGGCGACCAGTACCCCGAGTGTCACCGCCGGCTGCCCTGTGAGGATCGAGACCACCGCGGCGACGGCGGCCACCGCGACGACCAGGCGGGTGTAGCTGCGCCGCTGGGTGACGATCGCCGGGTCGCCTGCCCGCTCGGCGGTCACCCGCACCCCGAACGGCAGCGTCGGCCGCGCCAGCGCGGGCAGCACCAGCATGAGGCAGGTGACCAGCGCGACCAGAGCCAGGTCGGCGGCGATGGACAGCATCATGACCGTGTCCCGAAGCCGGCCACGATCGCCTCGCAGCGTCGTATCACGTCGTCGCGGTCCAGGCCGTGAACGGTGGCTTCCGCCAGGAGTACCCGCATTCTCTCTTCCCAGTCGTCGATGAATCCGGCCTCGGGCGGGCCGGTGTCGGCATCGCGGCGGATGACCGCGCCGCTCTTGCGGTTGATCCGGATGATGCCCTGCTGTCGTAGCAGGTCATAGGCCTTGTTCACGGTATGGAAATTGATACCGAAGTCCGCGGCGAGCTGCCGTGTCGAAGGTAGTGGGTCGCCTTCGCGCGCCTGCCGGCGGGCGATCGCCTCCACGACCCGGTCCCTGATCTGCTGGTAGATCGGGACCTCGCTGTCCAGGTCAAGTGTCAGGTGCACATCGACATTCTATCTGATATAGAACTAATAGAACAGATACAACTTGCCAAGGAGGCAGCATGATCCAGGTACGGATTCACGACGGAACGCTGAGCGTGCACTTTCCGCCGTGGACGCGACCGTTCGTCAGGGCCGGCCAGGTGGACGTGCCCCTGGAGGCGATCGCCGACGTACACCACCTCGACCAGCCGCTCGCCGCGGCCAAGGGGCTGCGTTCCGGGCTGGTGGTCAGCGGCTACACCAAGGTCGGCACGTGGACGTCCTTCAGCGGCGTCAAGCGGCTGGTGGCCGCCCGCCGAGGCGTTCCGGGCGTGCGGATCGTCCTGAAGCACAGGGTGGCGGGCGTCGACGAGCTGATCCTTGGCGTCCAGGACGCCAAGGAGATCCAGCGCCGGCTGACGCAGGTGCAGCAGTGAGCATCGAGGTACGCGGCCTGACCAAGGCGTTCGGCCCGGTATCCGCGGTCACCGACCTCACCTTCCAGGCCGCCCCCGGCACGGTGACCGGCTTCCTCGGGCCGAACGGCGCGGGCAAGACCACCACCATGCGGATGATGCTGGGCCTGGTCGCGCCCACCTCCGGCACCGCCGTCATCGACGGAAAGCGCTACGCCGACCTGGCCAGGCCGTCGGCGACCGTCGGCGCGGTACTGGACGGCTCCGGCTTCCACCCGGCCCACACGGCCCTGCGCCACCTGCGGATCTACTCCCGCATGGGCGGGTACGGCAAAGTCCGCGCCCTGCAGGTCGCCGAGTTGACCGGGGTGTCGGCCTTCGCCGGCCGCGCCACCCGCACCCTGTCCACCGGTATGCGCCAGCGCCTCAACCTGGCCACCGCCCTGCTCGGCGACCCCCACGTGCTCCTGCTGGACGAGCCGGGCAACGGCCTCGACCCCGAGGGCATCGCCTGGATGCGCACCTTCCTGCGCGACCTGGCCGCCGAGGGCCGCACCATCCTGATCTCCAGTCACGTCCTCGGCGAGATCGAGCAGACAGCCGACCGCATCGTGGTGATACGTCAGGGACGGCTGATCTCCGCCGGCCCCATCTCCGAGCTGTACGGCAAGACAGCCGTGCTTGTCCGGTCACCGCGGGCAGAGCGGCTCAGAAGTCACCTCACGGTCCCCACGGAGATCCTGGGACCGGACACCCTGCGCATCCACGGCATGACCACCGCGCAGGTCGCGACCGCCGCGGCGGACCGCGGTATCGCACTGCACGAGATCACCCCCGAACGCCCCACCCTGGAGCAGGCGTTCCTCGATCTCACCGGAGGCCACCGATGATCGCTCTCATCGCGGCGGAATGGAGCCGCCTGACCGGCACCAGGCTGTGGCTGTGGGGTCTGCTGGCCGCTCTCGGCAGTGGTGCCCTCACCGGGCTGCTCGCGCTCATCGGGCCGGAGAACTTCACCCCGCCCATGCCGGGCCTGGACACGGCCGAAGGCGTGCACGTCATGCTCGGCCTGCTCGGGTTCACCATGTTCATCCCCGCCCTGCTCGGGACGGCTGCGGTGACCACCGAATACCGGCACCGGACCATCACCACCACGGCGCTGTTCGCCCCCCGGCGGTGGACCTGGCTGGTGGCCAAGCTCCTCACCTACACCGGAGGCGGACTCGTCTACGGCCTCATCGCCTGCACCGTCGCCGCCGGCGCCCTCTTCACCGCGGCGGCGCTCAGGGGTGTCGCCCTTGGCCTGCCCACGAGCACCGTCCTGGCACTCCTGGCCCGCATCGCTCTGGCCATGGCCGTCTACACCCTGCTCGGCGCAGCGGTGGGCGCGATCCTGCGCAACCAGGTGGCGGCACTCGTCACCGTCGGCGCCTACCTGTACATGATCGAGACCGTTCTCATGCTCATCCCCGGCGTCAAGGCGGTCTACCCCTACCTGCCGGGCGGCGCGACCTCCGCGCTGACCGGATTCACCTACCTGGCCGACGCCATCGCCGGCCAGACCGGCACCTCGGCCACCGCGTTGCTCTCCGCGCCACTCGGCGCCGCCGTACTGCTCGGCTATGCCCTGATCGCCACCGTCATCGCCGTCGCAGCACCGCTCAGGCGAGACATCACGTGAAGGATCCGCTGGAACACCTGGTGGTCCAGCACCGGGCCGATCTCCCAGCCGGCGTGGCGGGGCCCCCCCGGGCCGGGGGGGAGCTCGGGCGGGGGGCCCCGGGGGGGGCCGGGGGGGGGGGGCCCCCGCCCGCCCGCTGGGCGCGATCTCCCGTGACCTGCCCGCCGCGCGGGAGCGGGTCGCCGAGGCGCTGGCCGTGCTGGCCCCGTACGCGGGCGAGCGCGGGGTGAGGCTGGCCCTCGAACCGCTGCACCCGATGTACTGCGCCGACCGGGCCGTGCTGTCCACGCTGGGCCAGGCCCTCGATCTGGCCGAGCCGCACCCTCCCGAGCAGGTGGGCGTCGTCGTCGACACCTTCCACGTGTGGTGGGACCCGAACGTCCTGGAGCAGATCGCCAGGGCCTCGGGGCGGATCGCGAGCTACCAGGTGTGCGACTTCCTGTCTCCGCTCCCCGCCGACGTGCTGCTCGGCCGGGGAGTGATGGGCGAAGGCGTGATCGACTTCGCACCGCTGACCGAGGCGGTGGCCGCGGCGGGCTACACCGGGGACATCGAGGTGGAGATCTTCAACGCCGACGTGTGGGCCGCCGACCCCGACGAGATCCTGGCCAGGGTGCGGTCCTCGTTCGCCGAGCTCATCGGAGAATGACACGCGGGCCCGCAGAACGGACTCCGAGGCGACAGGAGCGTTCCAATCAGGGGAAACCGCGTTCGCCGGGCCCGGATTACCGCTTCACGGTGAAGTGACATGTCAGCTGCTCGTACGGTAGGGGTATGACGACCGCAGAGAGCGAAGCCAGCCCCGCCATACAGCGGCCGCCGGAACATGTCCTTGCCGTACTGGAAGCGATCAGGGAGTGGGAGGCCGCCAACCCCGACTCGGCCCCTTCGGGCCAGGGAGAGGCGATCCTCTGGGCCCTGGGCAAGCGTGAGCAGGCGCCGATCAGCGGCCGTCCGGCGTCGGGATCCCCGCCCACCCTCGCCGAGGCCCGCGCGGAGATCGACGCCGCCGAGCGGGTTCCGCGCGAGGGCCGGGTCGTCCCCGCCGACGGGGTCATCAGCACCCTGAGCTGGCTGATCGGCGCCAAGGACGGGCTGCCGATCCCCGGCCGCCGATCCTCGGAAGGCTGGGGACACCTGGTCGGCGGCCGCGGCGTGATCCTGCGCACCGAGGCCGAGATCGGCCGGATCGCCGAACTGGCCCATGCGGGCCGGCCGAACGCGGCGGGCGAGTGGGAGCGGGAGTGGTGCTCCGGGACCATCGCCGTGTGTGAGTGGGTGCTCGGCACCCGCAGGAAGTCCCCGGTCCGTAACACACCGCGTCCCATCCACGGACCGACCGGACTCAACCTCGGCATGGAGGAGAGCGCGGCCGAGGACGTGTCGCGACAGCTCGGCCGGGGCCGTCAGCACTCCCCCGGCTACGGAGACGGAGTCATCCGGACGATCCGCTGGCTGCGCGGTCAGCTCATCGTCCCGCCGGTCAACGAGCAGGGAAAACCGATCTCCGGCGCCCGCTGACCGCCTGTCCCGATCCTCCTTCCTGCTCCCCTACGACACGGCGGGCCCGGACCCCGCGACGTCACGACGGCGGGCCCGGACCCCGCG